>NZ_LSKG01000099.1:0-57392 GCF_001557005.1 Sphingomonas sp. CCH15-F11
GTGTCACGGGCGCGCTCGGGCTGGATGCGCGCGGCACGATGGCGGCGCGCGCTTATCCGGTGCGCGAGACGGCGGATGCGATCGCGACCCGGTTCGGTGCCACTCCGGCGCAGGCCGGCGAGATCGAACGCACCGTCGAGCGGCTTGCCGGCGCGATCGCGGCTGACATGGCGGCGCGCGCGGACGGCCGGACGCTCGATCGCATCGACGATGCGCTGGTGGGCAGCGACGCCCCGGCCAGCGCCGACGCGGTCATCGCTTTCCTCGAGCGCGCGGCGGAACACATCGAAACGGCCGGGCGCTAGCACGCGACCTCCGGCTGCCTGCAATTCACAACAAGGGGCAAGGGCATGACCAACACCGTCTTCAACCTGTCGGCGATGATCAACAATCTCAATCTCGCCCCGACCGCGCCACGTGCTGACGCAGGCTTCATGATCGCGCCGGGCATCCTCGCCCAGGCATGGAATCCGCTGGGCGCATCCCCCTTCGCCTCGGCGATGATGAACGCCCTGTTTGTGCTGCAGGCCGGACATATGGGGCGCATGGCGGCGGCAGCGGGTCAGCCGCCGATGCAATCCTTCACGCCCGTGCCGGGCGGGGAATGGACCGCCGCGCTCGACAGCGCACACACCGGGACGATCGACCTGGGCGACGGCTATCGGCTGAAGCTCGACGAGCGGAATTCGGAGATCACCGTCATCAACACGGCGACCGGTGAAACCACCCGCATCTGGGGTGACCCCCATGTCGACATCGACGGGAAGCATGCCTTCGACTTCTGGGGCACGACGACCTTCACGCTGGCCAACGGTACCAAGATCACGATCGATACCGAACAGTGGAACAACAATCCCAATGCCTATGTCGCGTCGAAGCTGACGATCACACGTCAGGATCGCGCGATCGTGGTCACGGGGATCAGCCAGAACCAGCTGGGCGATCTGTCGGTGTCGATGTCGCAGAACGGCCGCGCGCTCGATGCCGCGACCCGCGACGGCTTCGTGCTCAACGAGAATGCGACGGGATCGGGCTGGCGGTCGGGCCTGACCGGCGAGGTCGCAACGCAGGCGGACCTGGACGTCACGCGCGTCGGCGAGGCCTATGGACCGGGCAGCACCCTGCCCAGCTTCGACGAACTCCAGCAGAGCCTGGCCAATTTCCTGCTGCTCGGCTTCGCGCTCATCCTGAGCGGCCGTGAGGTCGAGGCCGCCTGACCGCGATGACCGTTGACGGCATCGCCGGGGCGGGCGCGACACCATCGCGTTCATGGGCAACCACCGACCACGCGCACGCATGGGTCGATCAATGGCGCGATGGCGCCGGCTTCGATGTCGCGGCGTTGGCGCGGGCGATGATCTGGGATGGCGTCGACGAGGCCGCGCTTGCGTCGATTGAAGCGGCCATGACCCCCGTCGAGCGGGGCGAGCTGGCGGCGGCGATGGATGCCGCCGCCGACCGTCCTCGTGCGACGGGGACTGGCGCAGGTCCCGCCGATGGCAACGCATCGGGCGCTGGTGATGCGGGTTTCGATGCTTTCGCCACCTCGTTGACCACGACAGACCAGCGCATCGTCGTTCGCCGCGTCGAAGCAATGCCGGGCACCCTGGATCCCTCTCGTCCACCGGCAGCCGGGGCGCATGCCGATGCCGCCGCGGCCGATACGGCTCCGCCTGCCACGGACGGGGATACCGCATCGGCGACGCCCGCCGTGGCCCCACGTGCGATCGAGATTCTGCCGCCGCTGCCCCCCGGCGCGGATTTACCCGCGCCGGTCACTAGTCGATCCGACTAGGCCGGATAATCGGATCGTCGAGCGCCCCGCTTCGGCGGCACCCCTATGGTCGCGGGCGAGACGAACCGAACGCGGAGTAAGCCAATGTCCGTTGCTGTCCAGAATGCCACCGCCAACATCGACCGGCGGCTGGAAACCGGCGTGTTGAACCCCGTCACCAATGGCGAGATCAAGGCCGTCGTCGCCGAGATCACCGGCCTGAAGGCCGCCGATGCCGATCGCCTGATCGACGATCTCGCCAAGTCGGGGAAGCTCGGCCGCGTCGCGGGCGAGATCATGGACGGATCGCCGCTCGGTCTCGGCGGACTGAGCGCAAACGAGCGCAAGGCCTTCTTTGCCGACATGGCGCGCAAGCTTGACGGACAAAGCCTGGCCACGCTCAGCGACGCCTTTGCCGGCACGGACAAGCGCACGGGCGGCTTCGCGCCGGTGTCGGAACTTGGCCAGGCGATCGCCACGCATGGGTCGCCCCAGGCAAAGCTCGCCTACATCGCCGCCCAGAAGTCTGATGTAGCGCGTGGCACGATCGTCGATTCCGGGGTCGGCGCGTCGACGCTGCGGCGTGAGGACGCAGAAGCCAACGCGGTCGGGCTCGTCCTCGGATCAATGCGCGGGGCCAACGCAGAGGCGGCTTTTCGCGCCATTGGCGACAAGCTGCCCGACGTGCTCGCCTCATCGATCGACGCGCGAGTCACCACCAACGCGACCGCTGGCGTCGCTGTCAACGTCGCGAGCTGGGACGCCAAGGCCTATGGCGGGATCATGGAGGCAGCCGCCAGCACCTCGAACGCCGATCTGAAGGCGCAGATCTTTGACGCCGGGGTCGGCACCTTGCGCAGCGTGCGCGATGTGAACGATGTCATCGGCGGCTTGACAACGGTCGGCAAGACTCAAGCGACCCGCACGATGGTCGACGGCTTGACCCAAGTGATCAACAGCAACACGACCGGCGTGATGCGGGAACTCACCTATAATGCCGAAACGCGCGACGGCAGCGATTTCGCGGCCTATGCCAAGGAAATGCTGAACCAGGGCCGTGCCGCCGAACTGGGCGAGCAGATGGGCCGCCTTCAGGTCGGGAACGCCGGAAACGAGAACGCAGTCGAACGGCTTTATCGCAGTGAAATCGTCGCCAATACCGATCAGGAGCGCCTGCCCAATGCCGGGACGCTCGGCTATTTCGTGGGGTCGGTTCATGCGGCGGTGAAATCCATCGATGCCGATGTCGCGGCGGAGCGCGCGATGACCACCGCCGTCCTGAAATCGGCACTGACCGTGGTCGACAAGGCCAAGGTCGGCGGGCCTGCCGCCAGTGCGGTCGGCACCACCGCCAGCGTCGCCAAGGAATGGGTGCAGTTCGCGGTCAGCGGTGCCATCCGCAACGAGAGCGCCGATGCCGGCATCCGGCTGGAAAACGCGGCATTGCCGGTGGACAAGCGCACGCGCGAGCTGGGCGTGGGCGACGCCGTCGTGAGCGCGTTCGAGGACACGCTGGCGACCGTCGCCCGCCTCGCCAAGCCATAGGCGCGTGACGGGCGTGCGCGCGGGACTGATGCTGATGATGGCGATCGCGGCCTGTTCGCCGGCCGGGACGACCAAGGCGCCTCCGGGGCGTCCATCCGCATTCGTCGCGCACGCCGAGCCGCCCATCGGCGACGCGCTGAACCGGCGGCTGGTGCGGGCGATGACCGGGGCGCTCGACCGGCTGGAGCCCGAATGGGGCAAGTTGCAGGGCCGGCTTTACACCGTCGCGCCCGATGCCGGCGCGCTCGCCCCGCTGGTCGCGCGCGACCTGCCGCCGGGCTGGACGCGGCTCGACCTGGGCGATGTCGAGCTCCGCGACGCCGAACTGGTGGCCTGGCATTCGGGCGACGCCCTGTACGCGGTGCTGCGGATCGATCCGAAAGGGGGCGCGATCGTGCCGGCGATGGTGCTCCGCAACGACGCGACACTTGCGCTGTCGTCACCGCAATAGCCGGGGTCCCCAGGGCGAAAACGCGCGCGATGCGCAAGCTCCCCGCAGCTCACCCGCTGCGGGGACGTATCGGCCTTGCGGCGCTATCGCCCCTGGCGATCGTTCGGCGACAACAGGATGTTGTCGGGCAACGCTTTGCCCGCATACCATTCGTGCAGCTTCACCGCCGCCTGCGCATTGTACTGGCTCCCCGGATCGGTCGTGGCATAGCTTTCGAAATACGACAGATGCGGCAGGATTCCGGTCGGCGAAGCGAGCCGGACCGCGGCCTGCAGCGCACGCCCGATATTGGTCGTCGCCGGCGACGACCCGTCCGGATTGCTGACGTTGAGCAGGGCCGGGATCGGATCGTTGCGATCCGACAGCGTATGGTAATTGACCGCCCGCAGTTCGGGAATGTCGCGCACGCCCGGATTCTGGGACGATCCGGCAAAGCTGTGCGCGATATGACGCTCGCCCGCTGCGGGGCCAATCCCCAGAAACTCGACGCGGCTTAGCATCTGCGCGCGCGCGCTCTCGCTCATGCCCTGGCTGTTGCGCAAATAGTCGTTGACCATCCGCAGCGCCTCGTTGCCGATCGCGGCACCCTGGCTGTAGCCGATCAACTTCACCTTTCCGTCGCCGTTCAGGAGCTGGTCGAGGATCGCGTTCGCGGCAGTTGCGGCCGCCTGGCGATTGCCCGACATCAGCTGCTGAAGCCGCTGATCGGTGACGTTGAGGTCGGGCAGGCGGTTGGATGGATTGTCCTCGAGCACGTTGCGGCCGACCGAGATCATCTTGTCCATCGACGACACGTTGACCACGTGATCCACCGGCGCGCGGAACAGCGCCGAAAGCTCCATCGCCTGCATCGCCGACCGATTGACGTCGGTGTTCACCCCGTTGATGAAAATGACCGGCGGCCGTCCGGCGTCCGCCCCGCCCGCAAGCGCGCGATACATGTTCGCATTTTCGGGCCGGCTCGCCTGCAACCGGGCGTCGTTCACCGCCTTGTTCCGCTCGAGCGACAGCGAGACGTTGTCGACGACCAGCTCGGCGATCCGGTTGGTATTGGCATCGCGCCGCTGCTCGAGTTCGCGGTTGTTGCCGACGATGTTGATGCCGATCCGCGCGGACAGGCCGATATTCTCGGCGGTCAGGCGCTGCAGTTCGGCGTCGTTCGCGCCGATGCGCCGGGTCAGGTCGCGGATGGTCAGTTCGGCATTGCGCTGGGAAATCGCGTCGACGGCCAGCGGATTGCCGCTTTCGGTCGACACGCGCTCACGCGGGACGGCCTGGCGATAGTCGCTCCGGCCAAAGCCGCTGACAAGCTCGTCGACATCACCCGCAGAGGTTGCGAGGTCCCGCGAGTAATCGGCGTTCACGCCGCGCTGAAGTTGGGACTCGCGCTGCAATTGCGCTTCCATGCCGGCGACGCGCGTGCCCCAGATCGGGTTGCCGAGCCGCGTTTCGGGTGCATGCCGGTTTGGTGAATCGGTGCGCGCGGCGACGAGGATGGTCGAAACCTGGTCCCGGCCCGCCAGCGCGCGGGCCAGTTCACCCTGCTCGACGGGCGTCAGTACCGCCTGAAGCGCGTTCGCCTCCGCCCGGATGCGCTGGGGATCACCGCCGAACCGCAGCGCGATCTCGGCACCCAGCGTGCCGACGTCGATGCCCAACGCATCGCGCGGCAGGGAATTGACCGCTTGCGCCGACAAACGCGCGTCATCCGATGGGGGCGCGGAAAATATGTTGGCGGTTACGCCTGCGAGCTGCCCGGTCATCACGCGAACTCCCGTTATGGTGGGAGCGAAGTGTCCGACTGGTGCCGTCACCACGCAATAATCGGAACGACTAGCGCCGGAGGGGCAACATCCCGTCGGCGCGGACGCCCATGCACGCGGATTCCAGATCCGGCCCGGCGGACCCTCTCGACGTACCGCGACGAGGCGGAACGGATAGCCATGTGGCGGAGACGGAGGCACCCCTTATTGAGCTCTAAGATTCTATAGTAATGACGTTTTTCTGAACCCAGACTTCGTCTACCCCACACTTTTCCCCACATCGGGTCAGAGACGTGATCGATCACGCTGACATCGGGTGGCCGCTTAGCGCCCCAAGGTCGGACGCTCAGCCGTAGATCGGCGCCACCCGAAAGCGGACGAAGCTCATTTAGGTAGCCTCACGACCAGCGAATAGTTCGAATCTTTCCCGGCGCGCCATTCACCGCCGTTAGCCGCCGTGAAATCCGCTTAGGTCGCATTCACTGCGATCGATCACAAAGCAGCGATCTCATAGTCGTAAACGCGGCGATGATAGGCTGCGACATAGTTCGAATCCTGAGGGGGTGAAACGTCAGTGAGGTGTCCCCGCGAGTTGGCGCTCTTAACTTCGGCACGAGCGACGTGGGTGCCAACCTCGCCCGCGCCGATGATGCCGATCGACGTCATCGTTGCGTCAAGTGCCAAACGCCCCGTCTATCGTTTGCATGGCTCCCCGAGCTGATCTGCTGTCTTAGCCATTGGATCATTCGATTCGTAGCGCAAGATCGCCTCGACACTCGGAATCATGGAAAGCGCTAGCGCAACGCCTACTACTTCGAGATCGAAAGGCGTGTGGTGGTTCATACAAGAAATGAAAAAGAGTTGCCGAAATTGTGAAGCAGAATGGGGATCACCAAGCTTCCAGTCCGCAGACGCAGCCACACCGCGATGAATGAGGGAATACCGGTCAGCGCCATCGTAATGGGATCGAACGAGAAGCCACCATCGGCATAACCGAACGCGTGCGTCATGCCGAACAGGAATGACGACAACACGGCCCCCCAGCCCCAATCAACGCCAAACAGCCGCTTGCGCCCGCGGAAAGCCTTATTGAGCGCGAAAAGCAGGACGCCGCGATAGAACAGCTCTTCCTCAAGGCCAGGCATTGTCATTTGGAATGCGACGTCTTCTACGCCGGGTTGGTCGGCAGGGAAGACCATGGCGATGACAACGAAGAAGGCGCAATAGGCAACAGCAACGGGGACCGCAGCCTTCAGACTGCCCGGTTCGTGCGACAAGGTTAATCCGACCTGGCGGAACCCAAAGGCCGGGCGGGCCGCAATAGCGATGGTGACTGCCAGAGCCATAAGCTTGCCTTGCCAGTTCCACGCCCCTCCCATCAGATCTGGCAGCAAGCCATAGCAGCGCGTCAAAAGGACATCGTTGATGGCCACCAGCAAGGCAGCAATGGCGAGCCAACGCACCGAGAAATTGCGCCGGTCGGCGAGGCCCAAAACTGCTCCCAGACAAAGCAGAATAGCCAAGGTCCCCGCTAGTCCGATCAGTCCGTTCACGCAGCCGCCCTTCCGTTTCGGTGAGCACGGTGGCTAGCGCATGACCGCCGGTCACGCTCCTCAGAAGACGGAATTTCTTTCCTCAGAATCCGGCCTCGGGGCTACTGAGAGCAGTTCCGGCGTTGTGAAGGGCGGCAGCCCGATATTCGCTCGGCGTGCAACCTACAATGGCTCGGAAGGCGCGGTTGAAGCTGGCCAGAGAGGCAAAGCCGCTGTCCAACGCGATCGTGATCAGTTTTTCGTTGCGATCCCGTTCCTGGAGCAAACGGCGCGCCTCCACGAGCCGATGGGTATTCAGGAAGGCGCGGAAGTGATCGTGGCCCAACTGCTGGTTTATCAGCGTCCTGACGGCGCGCTCCGGCGCCGCCATAAGCTCGACAAACTTCGGAAATGTAAGCTCGGAATCGAGATGCACCCTATCGTTCTCGATCAGGGTGCACAGCCGGGCGTGCAGCGGGTCAGTTCGGTCAGAGGTCCCGTCAGGAATGGGCTCGGGAGCAACTGCACGGGCTTCAACCACGCCAAAGAATAAGGCATCGCCCCGAACTGTGAGAACCCGACCTGCCAGCCATACGCCGAACCCGAGGATCATCGCGTTCTGGGCCATGGAGAAAGCAAGCGGCCGCCAATCAAAACCGAATAGCACATCCGCAGCAAGATCGATGAACAGCATCCCGCCCAGCAGCACCGCCACCAGAACGCGCGCGTTGTAGCGCTGCTCGATCAGGTCGCCCTGCCGCTCATCCAGAAGGCGCCAGACAAGATGGGCGACGATCCCGAAGCCCATCATCACAAGCGCATGCGATAACCCGACATCGGCGAGCCTGTTTCCCAGCAGCCCCCGGCCCGCTGCCGCAATACCCGCCCAAGCAAGCCCGACCCTCAACACGCCGCCCTGCAACCGGAACCGGCTGTCAAAGCAAGACAGGGCAAACCACCACAGAAAAATGACTGTGAACCCGCTTGCTGCGCTCGCAAGATTTCCCACCAGCCCTGCAGGCTGGAACGATACGAGCGGCGTGTTGCCAAGGAGGAAGCCAGCCAGGCACACAGCCAAAGGCGCAAACAGCAGAGCCGGCAACCCAACCCGGCGTTTCTGGCCGAACAAAAGCCATGCAAGCAGAAACAGAATGCTCAGAGACCCAATACGTAAGACTAGGTCCAGTTGTCCGATGATCATGTCCAGATAATAGCGCCAAATCCGATGGTTCAATATGGGATTTGCCCTGTGCATCCCCAGCTGCGAACAGCCATCGCCGGCAACGCGGGGCGATCCCGAAACCTGCCCGGCTGCTTAGGTCATTTTTTCCTCTGAAGCCGAAACCCTCAAACCGACAAGCTTTCAGTCGTTCAGAATCGAAGTCTCACTCCACGACGCCTGCCGCTTGTCAGCGTCAAAAAGCAGCCCCCTCAGAAGGGTTGAACCTCTCGCGAATAGCCCAGAACGAAGATTCACCAAGCTGACGACCGGGCGCTCGGGTGCTTCCCGAAGTCGTGGCCCGCTGCCTGCAAAAGAGGGCCGGAGACACACTCCGGCCCAGTTTTCGGAGTGGGGGACGGCCAAAGCTGAAGCTCTGTTCGCCACCCGATCGCCCAGTCAGCCACCGGGATATCACGCCGAACATGCTCAGCCAGCGCTGGGCTTGAACTCGAAGAACTCGAGGACGTTGCCGTCAGGATCAGTCATGCGGAAGAACCTGAACGGTCCCTCGCTCACGATGCCGGGCGCCTCAATGCTGTCGGGCGCAATTGAAGAGGCATGCGCGAAGGCCTGCTCGATATCGGCGACCTTGATGTACGGCCGGACGCTTCCGGCTCGTGGCTCATTGGCGGCATAGGCTTTGCGCGAGACGATGCCGAACAAACCGCCGGCCAAATTGAAACCGATCAATGCAGGGGTTCGCACTTCGGGCGACGTCTCCAGAAGCACCTCATAGAAGCGCGCGGACCGTTCGACATCGTCAGCAAGGACGTAGAGGCCGAACCGCTCCACGGAGATCGACTGCGCCATCGCAGGGGTGGCTTGCGTGGTCGGCGCTCCAGCAACCAAGGTCGCAATCAGGGCTTGCCGCAGTTTCATAGCTTCATCCCTCCTTCTTGAAGTGTGACACCATGTGCCACGGCTCTGCTGCCAACATGCTGTCAGCATGCTACGACTATGCATGTCAGCCGATAGAGGAGTGCTCGGTGCGGCGTGCGGAGCGATTGTTTGAGATCCTGCAGATCCTGCGACGTGTGCGTACGCCCCTCACGGCCGAGACCATTGCCAGTGAACTGGAGGTGTCGAAAAGATCCGTTTATCGCGACATAGCTGCCCTGCTGGCGTTGCGGGTGCCGATCCGGGGCGAGGCAGGCGTCGGATATGTCCTTGAGCGGGGGTTCGATCTTCCGCCGCTGATGCTTACCCCTGACGAGCTCGATGCAGCCATTCTCGGCGCGAACTGGGTCCTGACCCGTGGCGAACCGGAGATGGCGCTTGCCGCGCGCAACCTCGTTGCCAAGCTCGAGGCCGTCGTGCCGGAGGCGATGCGTGGTCAGATCGCGGTTCCGACCACTTCGGTGGCCCCCGTCCCACCATCCGCCGACCTGATCAGCAGCGCTGCTTTGCGGCGCGCGATCCGTGACCGGCGCAAGGTTCACATCGTCTACCGCGATTCTTTGGAAAGCAGCAGCGAGCGGACAATCTGGCCAGTCATGCTGGGCTACCGCGACGCCGGTAGAATTCTGGCCGCCTGGTGCGAATTGCGCGGCGACTTCCGTTTTTTCCGGACCGACCGGATGCTCGCAATGGATGTTCTGGAGCAGGTCATTCCTGAGCGCGCTCAGGTTCTACGCACCAGATGGCGCGACGCCATGGACAAGGAGCGGGAACGATATGTCCGTGCCGAAGACGACAAGCGTCAGGAGCAAAATCCCGCGGCTGCGCCCAAAGATTGCTGAAGCTGGTGCTGGCTAGAACCTGTCAAGAACGCAGGCGCAGCTCAGGGCACGAATTGCAGCATGTCTTGCCCTGCACCGCGCCCCGCCTCGACAGGCCTCTGCCATGCGTTGAGAAGCGGTTCGATGTTTTCCTCGGCAAGCCCGCTCGTCGACCAGCACGTTGCCTGACCAGTGAGTGCCGCCCTTCTTCCCAGAGTCTGATCGACAAACAACTTGACGCCAACTCTACATAGGTAGAGTTATTGCCACATGACTCGCACACGCTCCTTTTCGCCAGCTGCCAGGCGGGTACTCGCCGCTCTGCTCGATAAAGCCGGATCCTGGTCCTATGGCTATGATCTGGCCAAAATCACCGGGATCAAATCGGGCACGCTCTACCCCTTGCTGATCCGCCTGGAAGAGAGAGGCCTGCTTGAAACCGAATGGCAGCCGCCCGCCGAAACCGGTCGTCCGCCCCGCCACATTTACAGGCTGACGGCAGCGGGGATCGAGGTGGCGCGAGCCAAC
This sequence comes from Sphingomonas sp. CCH15-F11, assembly GCF_001557005.1. Lineage (NCBI taxonomy): Bacteria > Pseudomonadati > Pseudomonadota > Alphaproteobacteria > Sphingomonadales > Sphingomonadaceae > Sphingomonas > Sphingomonas sp. CCH15-F11. Next base: position 10,534 of record NZ_LSKG01000099.1, read on the forward strand.
CCCATCGTGCCGGCGGGCGCGGATCGCTCCTCGCTGCGGGAGGTGCGCATATGAGCCGCAGGGCCCTGCGCCAATTGTCCAACTGGATCCTTGGCCGACTGGTCGCACTGGCACCCGCTCATATGCAGAACTGGGCTGAGGCGGTGCGGGCCGAAGCTGCGGCCATTGCCGACGACGGTGAGGCACTGCGCTTTGCCGCCGGGGCAGGCTCGGGTCTGGCGCTCACCTTCATCAAGACCCGGCTGAGCGATGCTCTTGGCCTTGCCAGCGACCGCCTCGGGCCGCGCCGTCTTGCCGCTCTGGCTGCCACGGCGGCCGTGATGATCGGCGTGATCCATCTCCACGTTGCCGACGCATCGTCATCCATGATCCTCGTGAACCTTGCCTCGCTTGGCGTCGGTCTGGCGCTGCTGGCGAGCGCGGCAGTCTGGCAAGGCGCTTCTGACCGTGGACGCGCCATCGCAGCGCTCAGCATGGCCGGATTGCTGGTGCTGACGAGCCTGTTCGGAGTTGCCTCACATGGCGTTGTGCGTTGGGTCGCGGCCGGGCCGCTGCTGGTGCAATCGAGCCTGATCCTGCTGCCCGCCCTGTTGACGATGTTCGCGCGCAAGACCACGGCTGCGGGCGCGGCGGCGCTGGTGGTTGCTGCGGTGGCCATGGCGATGCAACCCGACCGGGCGATGGCAGGCGCGATGGTAGCAGGGATCGCGATGCTCTGGCTGCTGCACCGCAACCGGCAGGTGGCCATTGTGCTCGCGGCAAGCGCGTCGGGCTTTGTGGCCACGCTGGTGCGGGCCGACAACCTTCCCCCGGTGCGTTTTACCGAGGGCGTGTTCACGCAGACCTGGCAGGTGCACCCGCTGCTCGGCTTTGCTGTAGCGAGCGCAGGCGCGCTGCTGTTATTGCCAGCTGCAGCCTTCGGCCCCCGTGACAGCGATTGCGCGCGGCAATGCGCGGTATTCGGCGCAATCTGGCTCGCGATCATTCTGGCTGCTGTGATCGGCAATTATCCGACGCCGCTGGTGGGATACGGCGGCAGCGCGATCATCGGATACCTGCTCAGCGCCTGCATGCTTCCGCCAACGCCGCTGGCCCGCCAAGGGCTTCATTCCGCCGTCAAGCAGTCCGCACGCGCGCAGCCCGACAACTTGGCCCGCCTGTTCCCGAGGAGAACGTCATGCGCCTGACCCTGCGCCATCCCCGCCGTTCGATCACCCTAGGTTTGGTCGCCGTCCTGTTGGCTTGCGGCTATTGGGCCTGGCGCACGCTGACGACACCGCAGGGCGCGCAGACCGTAGCCTTCACCCCCGCGTCGGAGGAATGCGCCAGCGACGGGCCCATGAAGTACTGCGTCTACCGCGCGCGCGGAGGGACCAATGGCGATATTGTCTATCACCTGCATGGCCGCAATCTCGACGAGCGCATCTGGAACGACGCGACCTATTACGCGGGCCTGCTCCAGGCGCAGTGGCAGGCAAAGGGCGTTCGCCCGCCGACGGTGGTGACGCTGTCCTATGGCGGAAGCTGGCTGCTGTCCCCCAAGGGCGCTGCCCCCGACAGCGGTTTGCTGGAGGACATGATCGAGCGGTTTCCTGCCATCGAGAAAAAGCTGGGCACGCCGCGGCGGCGTATCCTGTTGGGGGAATCGATGGGCGGGCTCAATGTGCTGATCGCGGGGCTGGCCTATCCTGATCGCTTTGCCCGCATCGCCGCGCTGTGCCCCGGCGTCTACAAGGTCTCTCCCTTTGCGCCGATCAGTGAAATCAGGGCCGGCTTGGTTCGTACTGGCGCTGATCCGAAGGTCGCCTTCGGCATCTGGATGCTGGCCCGCCGTCACTACAGCAATGACCGCGAGTGGCGCGCCACCTCACCGCTGACCTTGATCGAGCAGGCGGGGCCCCAGTCCCCGGCGCTCTATTTGTCGAACGGACTGTATGACGCCTTCGGCAATTTCGAGGGAACACAGGCACTGGCCGAGCGGGCCCGCGCCCGCGCCGTCCAGACCGAGTGGCATCCGCTTTACGGGGGGCACTGCGCATTGGACGCGCCCTCGGTTGCCGCGTTTCTGGTCGCGTGACGGCCACAAAAGGGGAACACGATGATGAGGCCTGGGAAGCCAGCTTCGCAAAACATTGCTGATTAAAAACAAGGGCTTGAAACGTGCTGCGACATCTCATTTTAGTGACCTCCCTTCTCTTGTGTCTGGGCATTGCTGGCTCTGCTTGCGGCCAAGCCAAGGAGCAGGAAACCGCGCCTGAACGGATCGAGATTCCGAAGGTGGAGAAGGAAGGGGTGTGGAAACCGGACGATGGCGGAACGCAGCTGCCGCTGTGGCCTGCCAACGTCCCTTTGGCGCAGCCAGACAGCGGCGCTCATCCTGAATACACCGGCAACGGCTCGCCGCTGGTGGGCGGACGCAAATGGCATTGGGCGACCTATATCACCCGGCCGACCATGACGATCTATCGCCCGAAGGGTCGCAACACCGGCGCCGCCATGCTCGTCATCCCCGGGGGAGGGTTCTACGCTGTGGCAACCGACCTCGAAGGCACCGAAGTGTGCGACTGGGTCACCCGGCAAGGCATGACCTGCGCCATGCTCAAATACCGTACGCCGCAAGTCTGGCCGCGTGTTGATGGGAAACAGCAGCGACCAAAGGTCTTGCTGGGCCTGGAAGATGCACAGCGCGCCATCAGTCTGCTGCGCGAACGGGCCTCGACCTATGGCATCGATCCGCACAGGATCGGAGCGATCGGGTTTTCGGCAGGCGCCTATCTCGTCATCAACATGAGCAACACGGTCGAACGGACCTACCCCTTGACCGACGCGGCGGATCAGCAATCACCGCGGCCGGATTTCGCCGTTGTTGCCTATAACGCTCGCGTGCTGGACAACAGCAAGGGCAGGAACAGTCTGGAACTGCAGCCCTGGGTCGAGATCAGCCCGGACGCGCCGCCCACGCTCATCATTCATGCGATGAACGACTCCGTCGACGATGTGCGGGAGCCGATGGCCTACGCCCTTGCACTCAATGACGCGGGCGTGCCGGTCGACATGCGGCTTTATGCAAAGGGAGGACATGCTTTCGGCATGCGGCCGACTGCGGATCCGATCACCCGCCGGTGGCCGCAGCATCTTGAAGAGTGGCTGCGCGACATGAAGATGTTGTGAGTGATCGCAGGAGGAGTGAGGTAGGCGGTGATCGAAGCCCGACCATCAACACGCCGGCGGGGAGTTGTTCTTGCCGATTGGGGCCAAAAGCGATGGGACTGAATAACTTCGAACAAGGCGAAATTTCGTTTCTTCTACCCGGGGCTTCCAAATGAGCGAGCGCAAAAGTGCGGGCGTATGCGGGCTGAACCACATCACGCTGGCGGTGGCCGACGTACAGCGGTCCGTGATGTTTTACCGAGACGTCCTCGGTTGTTCGGTCCGGGCGTTGTGGGATGATGGCGCCTACCTAGAGGCTGGCGCACTCTGGCTATGCCTATCGCGTGACGATCTTGTGAGAACGTCGCCGCATCCAGACTACACGCACTTCGCATTCAGCGTCCCTGACGGCGAATTCGCTGAGATCAGTGCGAGACTGCGAGAAGCCTGCAAAGTCTGGAAGGACAATAGCAGCGAAGGGGATTCAATCTACTTCCTCGATCCGGATGGGCACAAGCTGGAGGTTCATGTCGGCGATATCGAAACGAGACTAGCTCACTATCGAAGTGATCCTTCGAAGATCGTAAAGGTCTTCGACGATTGATCGTGCAGTGCCTTCTAGGGAGGTTGTTTTGAAGACATCTATAAGGATTTCACGCCGCTCCTGATCGCGGCGGGATGGATAACGGATGTACGGTTTTCCTGTGGAGAGCAACTGACGAACAGGCGACGGGAACCTTATCTTCTGGAGACAAAGCCATCGGGCGTGAGCGTCATCTTGGCCAGGTCGAGTCCGCTCGCCAGCGCCCCTTGACGTGCGGCCTTGGCAAGCCGTTCAAGCATCTCAGGTTCGCGCGCCCATTGATCAAGGCCCGATCCCAGCATGGCTGCTTGCAGCAGCAGAGCCTCGGCAAACTCTTGGCGCTCGGCATCGCTGGCCTCGGCACGGGTCTGACCCCGCATGCCTACATCATCCAGCGGCGGCTCGAACTGGGCAAATCGCTGATCCGCAGCGGCGTTGGCCTCGCCGACGCTGGCTGCGAGGCAGGCTTTGCTGACCAGAGCCATTTCCACCGCGCATTCGTTCGGCGCTTCGGCATGACCCCGGGTGCCTATGCTGCGGCCATGCGCTGAGCGGCTGCAATTTCATTCAAGATCGTAACGTGCCGCTCGGATAGGTCCTGTGCACCGCAGCTGTCGGGGGGAAGTCAGTGGACCGGAATGCAAAAGATGCCCGCCCCCATGCCATCAAGCTGTGTTCCAAGCGCGAAAACCAGCAAATCAATGCCATCATCAATGATGCCGCAGTCGCATACAAAGGCGTGATCCCCGACGATCGCTGGCATGAGCCTTGTATGCCATCGGATGAGCTGGAAGCCGAGGTCGCTGCCGGGGTCCGGTTCACGGGCTACACCATCAACGGTCACTTGGTCGGCGTGATGGGCATACAGCATGTTCGCAACGTCCGCCTGATCAGGCATGCCTACGTGCTATCGGATCACCAAGGCCTCGGGATCGGCTCGGCTTTGATCCACCACCTGCGTGGCACTGGGACTTCTCCCATCCTGATCGGAACTTGGGCCGCTGCTTACTGGGCCATAGGTTTCTATCGGAGACATGGTTTCGGGCTCGTCCCCGAACCGGTAATGGCGCAACTCCCGAAGACATATTGGGATGTGCCCGAACGGCAGATCGAGACATCCGTGGTGTTAGCGGCACCTGCATTGACGGTTGACAGCGCTCAGCAGCTGATCGCTGCCGCCTGCACATGATCCGGAGCAGGCGAATGGTCTGCAACGTGGTCCGGGGTGGTCAGCGCTGATCCGTCGCTACCCGGGAAATCGCGGAGAGGCTTTTTAGCCATCACAACGAGGCTATATTTCAATGAACGAAATTCTCGGGCGCGTTCTGGAGATCGTGCGATATCCGGTAAAGTCGATGGCGGGGGAGCGGATGCCTGTCGCCGAGATGGACTGGCAAGGGCTCGAGGGCGATCGGCAATACGGGTTCGTGCGTCGTAGCAATACAACACGCTTCCCGTGGTTAACGGCCCGCGAATTGTCGGACTTGGTGCTTTACCGAGCGGCTTATGACGATCCTGGAAGTCCCCGTAACTCGAAAGTAACGGTGGTTGCTCCCGACGGCAGGGAGCTTTCGCTCAGCGATCCGGGGCTAATTGCAGCGCTGGAAGCAGAGGCGGGAGAACCGCTAAATCTGATGCAACTCGGTATCGGCGCTTATGATCTGATGCCCGTTTCGATCGTGACCACCGCGAGCTTGAAGAAACTAGACGCGGTTCATGGCGCGTCGCTCGATCGACGCCGGTTCCGAACGAACATAATCGTTGAGAGCGATTGCCTGGACGAGGCCTGGCAAGGGCAGCGGATCGGTTTCGGCGAGGCCGGCGGCGCTGAACTCCTGATCGCTTATGGGGCGCCGCGCTGCGCTATGATCACGATCGACCCTGACACGGCCAAGCGCGACGCGCAGGTTTTACGCACCGTTGCGCAGCGTTTTGGAAACGCCTTCACAATGTATGCCTCGATTGCCCGGCCTGGCGTCCTGCGCGAAGGCGACGAAGTGAGGATCGTCGGGCCTTGAAACTCAAATTGCCGGAACCGACCGTTCGAATGAAATCCGAATGGATCAAGGGGATCGGGGAGGCGTTTTGATGGGCCGAGCGCAGTTGGCGCATCTTCAATCAATGGGCCGGCCCCTTTTTATTTGGAAGCAATTGTGAGGAAGGTACGCTTACGCGGTCACTTCGTCGCAGCTTTCCGCCTTGATCTGCTGCGTGCGCCCCGTCACTTCGCGAAACTTCTCGTGGTAACCCGGATGCTCGGTCCCCATCCACTTGTCCCACCAGGTGAAATAGAGGCCGTAATTGGTGGCAAAGCCGCCATTGTGATGCAGGTCGTGGTGGACCGTGGTGTTGATCCAGCGCGTCAGCGGCGAATCCAGCCACCAGCGGGGGAAGAACTCGAACCCGGCATGCCCCATCGCATTGCGGATGATCTGGAAGTTCAGCCAGGTGAACATCACCCAGCCGGGCGTCGGCACGAAAAATTGCCACAGCGGCACGAACGCGAACGCCACTGCCGCCTCGGGGATCGCAAAGCTGTAGGCGGCCCATGGCGTCGGCGTGATCGACCTGTGATGCGCGCGGTGGAAGAACCGGAACAGGCGCGGGTGGTGCATCATCCGGTGGGTCCAGTAGAAATAGGCATCATGCGCGATGGTGATCGCAGCCAGGATCAGCACATCCACACCCAACCCAACACTGACGCCGAGGACATCGTAGAACACCCCGACTTCGCGCCCCCAGAGCAGAAGGCAAATGCCGATGGTGTAGACGAACACCGATTGCAGAGACTGCGCAACTTCGCGCCGCATATCGGCGAGGCTTGCCTCCCGCTTCTGGATTTTGCGCGCCTTCAGCACCGTTCGCCGCAGCTGCCACACGATCGCGAATGTCACCGAGGCGGCGATCAGGTAGCGGTTGAGATCGAAGGTGAAGATGTAAAGCCCCCGTTCCAGCAGGATATCGAGCGGCGGAACTCCGGTCGGCATGGTGCGATCCTCAAGGCAGACTCTCGGGGTCTTTTCCGGAGACCGCCCCGCCATGCGCTCATCTGCTCGAAACCGGCTAGCCGATTTCGGAAACGGCCAGCGCGCGGGCGCGGAATTCACTCGGGGTCATGCCCTCGGCCTCTCGGAAGGCGCGGTTGAACGGGCCGAGCGAGCCGAAACCGGCATCAAGCGCGATGGTGATGATGGGCACCCCCCTCTGCGCGGGATCGGCCAGCGCAGACTTCACCTCGGCGATGCGGTAACCATTAAGGAAGGCGGAGAAATTGCGGTGCCCGAGCTGTCCGTTGATGGTGCGGCGCAGGCGATATTCCTGCTCACCCAGCTGGGCGGCGAGCTTTGCAATGGTCAGCCCTTCATCCCGCCACACCTTGTGCCCCTCCATGTGGCTGCGCAGCTTGTCAGCGAGCGGGCCATCAACCGCTGGCCGTGCCGAGCCAGGACGTGCGGCCTCCACTGGTCCGAACAGGTCGGCCTGCCGCATCCCGAACATCACGGCGCAAAAGCCGAGCGAGATCGCAACAATGCTGCCGTTGACGATGCCGAGCAACCAATCGGGCATGCCCAGATTATGCACCGCGATCTGCGTGAGCGCGATAACGACGACGTAGAACGCGACCGCTGCGACCAACCGGAGCCGCAGGCGGCGCCTGCTCTCGATCAAGTCGCCCTCACGCCCGCGCCAGACCTCCCACAGGGCGGCTGATGCGAACAAAAGCATACCGCCCCGGAACAGCGCGCCCGCGATCTGATTGATGATCCCGCCATCAGCACGGCTAACGAACATCACAAGGCTGTTGAGCGCGGCCAATCCCACCAAGGCCAGATCGCGGACCCGGATATGCGTTTCGTCGTTGAACCAGGCCTTGGCAAACAGCCAGAATATCCCCGCCGTAGAAGCGCCGAATATTGAAAGGGCAAGGCTCCCGATCGCAGGAATCGAGAGACTCTTTGAGGTCTGAAGCAGGTAGCAGATGATCGCCAGCGCCATGGCGATCGCGAGCTTAGCGGCAAGCTGATCACGGTGATCGCGAACCAGGATCCAGCCCCACAAGGCAAGCAAAGCGATCGACCCGCCACGCGCCATCAGATCGAGCTGTTCCAAGCCTGTCATCGGGGCTCGGCTGCCAGAGCCCGGCAAGAGCGACAAGCCGATTTCGGAATCAACCAGCGGTTACAAACACGACCAGCCCGCCCGGATCCGAAAACAATCAGCCCGTTTTGATACGCAGCAAGCGTCAGGCGCGCCCGGCGACCAATCCCGATGCATCACCGCTCAGATGAGTGGGCGGCGAGGTATCGAAGGAAATGATCATGAAGCGTTTCCACGCCCTGCTTGCCGCCACCAGCCTCGTGGCCTCGGCCAACGCAGCCGCTGCCTCCGTTCCGCAGAGCATTACGGTCAAGGTCGGCACCCTCGATCTCGGTTCGGACAAAGGGCAACGCATTTTGGCGATGCGCATTCAGCGCGCGGCAATCGCGTTGTGCAGAAGCCAAGTGGTGCCGAGCCTGCCGTCCAACTTCCGGCAGGAACGGGAGTGCATCCGGGAAGCGAAAGCCAGCGCCGAAGCCGCTGTGAAAACCTTGACTGCGGCCGCCTCGTTAACGTCGAGCAAGGACAGTTGACGCTGCAGACCTGATCGAGCTGGCGGGGAGGACGGCGCTAGGCTGCCATCGGGTGGAGAGCGGAATCGCCGCTTCAACTTCCGCGCGTCGGCTGACATTCAGGACCGCTCGTTCGGGGACGGGGATCGAGTTAGCCAGGCATGAAACCCGCTTCGCGAGACACCGAGCGCCCCGCACATCCATGCCACCGGTCAGCCTCCGACCAAACCGAACAGGCAGAAAAAAGCGAATATCAGCGGGGCAACACCGAAGATGCCAAACTCTCGAAGAAACTTGCGCATCGCCTGAGACGATAGCGCGAGCAGACCCTCACGCCAATGTTCGCTACGGGGTCGGCGTCTAAATGTCGGCTGCTGGCAGAAACAGGCCGAAGCAGCCGGACAGATTTCGAGATCGCGGGCTGGCCTCAGCTATGACCGGTGATGGGCGGATTCCGGAGTGGCAGCTAAAGAGAATTCAGCATCGCGACGGTTTGATCTTCAAAGCACTTATCGTTCATAAGAATATCTCACCGAACCGCGCCCCCTCACGCAACAACGTGGTCGTTTTCAGAATGGTGGCTTGCGCTGAGAAACCCGTTGACGCTGCATGGCGGATATAGTGCTTGTGAACACTGCCGCCGAGGTTGGCTCCGGGTTGTTCAACGGTATTCCCACTGCATCACTTGCATCAGTTCCCGGACAGTGCTGCTCCCAGTCCACAGTGCGGCAGTCCAACCGCATTCTCTTGCCGCTTCCACGTTTTCGATCTTGTCGTCGATGAAAAAGATCGCTGCGGGAGGGATCTGCACAGCGGCTTCAACCGCCCGGTAGAAGGCATGATCGGGCTTGGAACAGCCGAGCGAGGCAGCGTAGTGCATCCCGTCGAAGCTATCGCGCAGCGCCAGCCGATCCCAAAGGTATGCGGCACGCTCATGCTCCTGGACTGTGGCCAAATGGAGCGCGAAGCCTTCGTTTCGCAGGTGCTGAAGCTCTGCCAGCAAACGCTCGTCGATATGCGCGTCACTCTCGAACCAGTATTCGATCAGCGCTGCCGGAGAGACCGAGGGCGCAATTTCGGCGAGAGCGAGTGCCAGTCGATCCCGCAGTGCAGCACGTCCGTGCACGACATCAGTCCAATGGCGACGGAAAAATCGGTCATGCAGCACGGAAGGCGGGATGCCGAGGTCGTTTTCGAGATTGGCAGACCATGCACCTCCATTCGGGTGCGTAATGAGGACGCCGTCGACATCCACCATGATTGCCTTTCGCCGCATACTTCCCCTTCCGCCTTCTTCCCCGAAGGCACGCGAGGGCTGCCACGATCGCGGTGGCTCCCCGCTGATGGCCGGCGCCGGGTGGCTAGCCGTCCTGCTGCGGGTTGCCGATCACCAGCCGGTATCCTGCATCATATTCCTGCTGATCGCGAAGATGGCCGTGCTTGCTGTCCCACTGCCCGGTTTCCAGATCATGCGACAAACGCGCAAGGCCCTGCTCCAGCCCTTGGATCGACCAGAAAGAAGAGCTTCCCGACCTGATCCGCGCGTCCAGATAGGCCTCCGGCCGCCGCCAATAGGCGTAGAGGAAACCGTCCGTGCAATCATGCGGAACCAGGACCGGCGCAATCGACACCGAGCCGAGCCATTCTTCATATTGCTTCATTTGCGGCATTTGGCCTTCGTCGAGCGAAACGAGTTCGGGCAGGTAGTCGGTCAACCATGGCTGGTGCGCCGGGTCGAAAGTCAGCAGCACGATGGGCCCACGCGTCACCCTCCGGATTTCGCGCAGGCCTGCAGATTTGTCGGGCCAATGGTGGATGGTCAGAATTGCCATCGCGGCATCGAAGGACTGATCTTCGAAGGGAAGGTGCTCGGCGCTCGCCTGAATTACGGGATAGGCCGACGACCTTCGCTTGCGGATCATTTCAATCGACGGCTCGACAGCTGTGACTTGTCTATCGACAGGCTCATATGACCCGGTTCCCGCTCCGACGTTCAAGACGCTCGCGGCCGTTCCCAGAGCATGGTTGATCTGCCTGGCGATCCGGGGATCCGGCAATCGCAGCTGGTCGTAATTGATCCCGATCTTGTCGTAGCGTGCCGTCATCGGTCCAGGTTCCCATCTGCAAAACCTCGGCAATGGCACCGGGAACCCCAGCGGGTCATCCCCTGCGAGGCGGCGAGCCGGCTGGCCGGGACCACCTCAAGCGCACTCGCGCCCAGCCGCAATGCCCGGAGACTGATCGTCATGGAGCGGCCTTGCCAGCAGGGGGCTCGTTCAGAGCAGTTGCAAGGAAGGCGATGGTGCGCGGCCAGCCATCCTTGCGCGCGGCGAGATTGCCCTGTCCGGTGCCGCCGAACACCGTCAGCATGAAGGGCACCGGCTTGCCTTCGGGAAGCGGCGGGCCGACCCCGAAGTGCCCGGCATCCTTGTAGGCGAGCAGCGTGGTTGCCAGGCCCGCGCCGCTGCCATCACGCCGCGCCTCGACCGCGCGCGCCATCGGGCACGACGGCCACAGGCTGTCTTCCTCGCCGCACAGCAGCAGCACCGGCCCGGCGATCCGTTCCACCGGTATTACCGCTTCGGGATGCCGCGGCAGCGCGGCGAGCGCCGGGGTATAGACATCGCTGCTGAACCCGCCCGGTGTAAGTGGCAGGAAGGGCACAGGCTTGCCGCCCTCGCTCCAGCCCCGCAACTCAATTACATAAGGGGAATTGCCAGAAGCGGCCATTACACTTCCGGAGTGACGACGGTGGCTGGTCTCGATCGTCTTGCGTGGGCATGGCATGACGTATCGATCCGCGATTAGAATTCACGCCGCCGGCAAGCGCAGTATCGCTGTGATTCCGCCGCCCGGTGTATCGCGTAGCGCGAAGGCGCCTGCATGCTGTGCTGCGAAATTGTGAACTATGCTCAGCCCCAAACCTGCCCCGCCTGTGTCGCGATTGCGCGAGCTTTCACCGCGTTCAAAGGGACGCAGCAGGCGCTCTCGATCCGTCTTGGGAATGCCCGGGCCCTCGTCGCGCACCGAGATGGCAACCTCACCCTGCGAATTCGCGATACTGACCGTGCCGCCACCGGCGTAGGTCACGGCATTGCTGAGCAGGTTCTCGATCGCCCGGCGGAAAGCGGATTCCGGGACCCGGATCTGCGCATCCTCGCCAGATTCGAGAACGATCGTTTCGCGCCCGGCATGCATCTCGTCGATGATCAGCTCGAGTGCAGCGCGCACGTCGATCAGCGCGGCCGGTGCCGCTGCGTCGCGGGCGAAATTGAGCACCTCGCCTATCATCGCCTGCATCCGCTCGACGTCATGTACCATGCGCGCACGTTGCGGTTCGAGCACGCCTTCGATCCGCAGGCGCAGGCCGGTGAGCGGTGTGCGCAGGTCATGGGCGATGGCCGTAAGCATACGAGCACGCTCTGTTGCCTCTTCGGCCAAGCGGTTCTGCATAGCAATGATCGCAGCTGCCGCCTCGCGCAGTTCGCGCGGCCCCTCCTGCCGGATCAACGCGGCATCGCTACCGAGCGCCCCGGCGAGCGCGCGGAACGGGCGCGTCAGCCGCCGCGCGAAGAACCAAGCGAGCGGCGCCAGCAGCAGCAGGCTGACGGCCAGTGCAATGAGGATGCTGCGCTGCCATCCACCAAGGAACGGCTCGGCAGGCTTGACGACCAGCCAGCGGCCGTCTGGCTGTCTCAGGCTGGCGGCGTAAGCCGGCAGCGGCAGATCGAGCAGCACCTGACGCAAGGCCTTTGTTGCAGCACCAGCTTCAACCACCTTGAGCTTCGCTGCGTCGCGCTCGCGCAGGACAATTGTAGCGGGCAGGTCTTTGCCGAAGACACGTATCACCTCGTCCTTCGGCATCGCACGAACACTTATCGCGACTGCCGGTGCCGCATCAAGCCGGGTCACCCGCAGATCCTCGACAGACCTGCCGAGTTCGGCAGCAATCAGGCCTTCGACCACGGGGATACGCGGGCCGGCGGGCGGCGCGGCGGCAATGCGCCGGTCGAACCCAAGGGTCTGCGTGCGTAGCGCCATGATCGCTTCTGACGCCACGATCCGCGCGGCCGGGGGCGGTGGCGCGGCGAGCACGATGGCTGCGGTGGTGGTCACGCTCAGCACCGCCACCGCGACCCCGAAGCCTCCGATCGACACAAGGGCGCTGGGCGCGCGCTTCACGCCCGCTGCACCGCCGGAAGGAACCGGTAACCCGCGCCGCGCACGGTCTCGATCAGCGGGGCCGGGTCCGCTTCGGCGAGCTTGCGGCGCAACCGGCTGACGGCGATGTCGATGGCGCGGTCATAGGGCGCGGCATCGACCCCGCGGGCAAGGTCGAGCAGGACATCGCGCGACAGGATGCGCCCGGGCCGCCTGACAAAGGCGGCGAGCAACGCGTGTTCGCCTTCGGTCAGCATCATGGGAATGCCTGAAGGAGCGCGCAGGCGTCTCTGCTCGACATCGAACCACCACCCCGCGAACATCAATGCCTCACCTGACGCGTCCCGGAGTTCGCCCCGGTCGGCCGCCGGACGTCGCAGCAGCGCCCGCACCCGCGCCAGCAACTCGCGCGGTTCGAAGGGCTTGGTCATGTAATCCCAGGCGCCGACCTCAAGCCCCACGATCCGGTCGGTCACGGCGTCGAGCGCACTTAGCATGAGGATAGGTGTCCCGCCCGCGCCCAGTCGCCGGCACAGCGACAGCCCGTCCTCGCCGGGCATCATGACGTCGAGCACGATCAGGTCGGCGGGCGCTGCCGTCAGTGCGCGGTCGCAGGCCACCGCATTCTCCGCCGCGCGCACCGCATAGCCGTGCATCCCCAGAAAATCGGCGATTGCGTCGCGAATGCTCGCATCGTCGTCGACGACGAGGATCGCGCTCGGGAAATCGGACAGGGGTGTCATGGCGGACGGGATAACAGGGCTTTGTAGCATTCGCGTATCACGACTCGTTACACCCGCGCCATCCGGTCGATACGCAAGGCTGCTCTTGTCCCCGCCAGGTTCACAAACTTGGAGATTTGTGTGACAGGCAGATGGTGCGGAATTGCAGCGGGGCTTCTTGTGGGCGCGGCGCCGAGCACGGTGCTGGCGCAGGCGGCCGACAGGGCGAAAGCGCCCCCAGTTGCGGCCGATGCACAAGGCGCTCAGGAGAGCGAGGCCGCAGCCCCGCCGAAGCGGGTCTTCTACGGCCCCGATGGCAAGCCGCTTCCCCCGGAACTCGCGCGGCAGATCGAGGAACGACTGAAGGACCAGCTGCCTCCGCCCAGCGCCTCAGCCGGGCAGCCGTCAGTGCGGGTTCAGACACTCGACGGCAAACCGCTGCCGCCCGAGCTCGCCCGGAAACTGCTCGAGCAATATGGCGATCAGCTTCCCCCCGAAGCGCGCGAGGCCGCACGCGCGGCTGCGGGCAAGGCGGAAGCCGGCGAAGGTGCGGCTGCTGCAAGCGATGCGCCGCCGAAGTCCGATGAAATCGTCGTGTCCGGCGAGCGGCCGCGCGGCTCGGTGAACAGCGATATCCCGCCCGAACGCAGCTTCAGCCAGCTCGACATCCGCGCCTTTGGGGCCGAGAACATCGGCGCGCTCCTCGATACCATCGCCCCCCAGACCGCCAGCAACCGCGGAAGGGGTGACGCCCCGCCGGTGACGTTGCTCAACGGGCGGCGTGTCTCCGATTTCGCGGAGATCGCCCGAATCCCCTCCGAAGCGATCGAGCGCATGGAGATTTTTCCGGAGGAGCTGGCACTGCAATATGGCTACCGGGCGGACCAGAAGGTGGTGAACATCGTCACCTTCGCGCGCTACCGGTCGCGGGCGGGGCAGGCGAGCTTTCTGACCCCGGGTGAAGGCGGGCGGGAGACCGGCATCGGCAACGCCGACTATCTGCGGATCGCTGGCGACACCCGCATCGCGCTCGGCGCGAACTATTCGCGCGCAGGCAACCTGCTCGAGAGCGAGCGCGACGTGCAACAGTTCGCGGCAAGCCCCGAGCTGGGCGAGGTCCGCACGCTGCTCCCCGAAAACGAGCGCTTCGGCGTCAACGGTGTGCTCAGCGGGCATGTGTTGAAGGACATCTCGGCAACCCTCAACGGGCGGGTCGATGTCAGCCGCAACGACAGCCTGCTCGGGCGCGGCCAGGGGCGGATCCTGCAGCGCGACAGTGACCAGACGCTGGTGCATGTCGGCACCACCATCGGCGGCCGCCTTGGTCGGTGGCAATGGACTGCGCTCGGCAATTTCGACCGGACCGAGGGCGAGGTGCTGACCGATGCGGCGGATACGCCGTCACGGCGCGATGCGGCGCTGTCGACCGATACGCTGTTCAACGCCGATTTCCTCGCTTCGGGGCCGGTTGCGACGCTGCCTGCGGGTCCGCTGTCGGCAAGCCTGAGGATCGGGGGAGAATTCCGCGACTTTACGGGTCGGGCGAGCTTCGGCGGTGCGGCCACTGTCGCCGATCTTTCCCGCGACCGTGGGGGCGTGCAGGCGGATGTCTCCATCCCCGTTTTGAGCCGCACCGAAGAGAAGGCATCGCCATTCGGAAACCTGACCCTCAACGCCAATGTCGCCTACGACCGTCTGTCAGACGCGGGAACGCTTTGGACCTATGGCTTTGGCCTCAACTGGTCGCCGGCCAAGGCCATCGACCTCGTCGCCTCGTTCACGCGCGAAGAGGGCGCGCCCACGCTCGAGCAGTTGGGCGGGCCGACGCTGATCACGCCGAACCTTCGCACCTTCGACTTCGTCCGTCGCGAAGTGGTCGACATTGACCGCGTCACCGGCGGCAATTCTGCACTTGCCAATGACGACCGCAGCCTGTTCCGGCTCGGCATGACGCTGCGGCCGCTGGCCAGGACCGACTTCAGCATCAGCGCCGATTACGTGCGCAGCCGGACCGACAATCCGGTTGCCACCTTTCCGATCCTCACCTCGCTGATCGAGACAGCCTTTCCCGAGCGCTTTTCCCGCGATGCGACGGGCCGCCTGCAGCAGATCGATGCTCGCGCGGTCAACTTCGCCGAGGCGCGCCAGCAGCAGCTGCGCTGGGGGATCAACTTCACCCGCCCGCTCGGCAAGGTGCCGGAATACCTGCGCGATGCGCGGGTAAAGGTGGTAACCAGCGAGGCCGAGGTGAAGCGGCTGTTCCCGAACGCTCAACTGATCCGCCCCGAACCCGGCAGCGCGACCGCGCAAGGGGCGGCCAACCTGACGAGCCGCCTTTATCTCAGCCTCTACCATAACTGGTATTTCAAGGACGAGATCACCTTGCGCCGCGGTGGACCGCGGCTGGATCTGCTGGATGGCGGCGCGGTCGATTTCCTCGGCGGCCGGCGGCGGCACGAGGTTGATCTCCAGGCGGGCGCGTTCAAGGGCGGGTGGGGGGCGCGGGTCTCTGCCAACTGGCGCAGCGCGACCGCGGTGCGCGATCCGGGCCAGCCCGCGAGCGACCTGCGCTTCGACGACTATGCGATCGTCAACCTCAACCTGTTTGCCAATCTCTCCGAAGCGCTCGGCGGCAAGAAGCCTCCTGCATGGCTGAAGGGCACCCGCGTATCGCTGGGAGTCACCAACCTGTTCAACACCCGCCCACAGGTGCGCGACGCCGTCGGTTCGGTGCCGCTGAGCTACCAGCCGGCTTATCTCGACCCGCTCGGCAGGGTGATCAGCCTCAGCCTGCGCAAGCTCATCTGACCGCCCGGTGCCGCCGGGTCGGCCATCCATTCAACCGCCACTTGTGAGGTATTCTTCATGCGTCCCATTGCCCCAATCATCGTCGCCCTTGCCATGATCCTTCCTGCACCTGCACCGGCTGCACCGCTCAAACCCGGCGAAGTCAGCCGCTTCCTCGCGAGCAAGGGCTTTACGGTCTTGAAGCTCACCAAGCTTCCCACTGGTCACGAGATCGTCGACGTTGAGATAAATGGGCAGGCGGGCACCTTCGTGCTCGACTCCGGCGCGGGTGCGACCGTGGTGCGGCATGACCGGCTTGGGAAGTTCGGGCTCGGCGCAGCATCCGGCGAGGCGCAGGGAGCCGGCGCCGGGGGCAGCATCGCGATTACCAGCCATCCGATCGAGAGCATCGCGCTCGGCGGCAGGGCCGTGCCCTTGAAGCGGGTCTACAGCACCAATCTCGACAGCGTTGTCGCGCGGCTGAAGACGGCCACGGGCACGGAGATCGACGGGGTCGTCGGCCAGGACATCCTCAGCGGTTTTTCCGGGATCATTAACATCGGATCGAGCGAGCTCTACCTCAAGCTTCCCGCAGACTAAACTGACACAGAAAGGCTCATTGGCACGGTCGCTGCGCGATAAGGAAGACGGTCCGGCAGCTTCTGCAAAGAAGCAGACGTTCCAACCATCGGCGGTGGGCAGCTGAAACTGGGTCGGAAGCCGACAACCGTGTCTTCCCACCGGTCGGGCCGAACCTGCCCGGCTGGCAGTCGAACGACACCCATCGAATTATCAGCGGTGGCAGGGCTCGGCGCGCGTCGGCAGCCAGCGCCCATCGCCCGCGCTATGGTAGTACAGACGGAGAAGTGCATTCGTTATGTTTATTTGGCACGGGGCGAAAGTGTACCGCTGTCAGTTCCAATCAAGTTTGAATTGGAACCAGAAGGGTTGCCCATCTCAACGATGCGCGCCTTTTCAACCTCTTGCATTCATTCAATTTGGATCTGACTTGCCCTGACCTGGCCAGTCAGATTTGGCGGAGAAGCTTCCATTCCCGGAAAGGCCGGGATTTCCGCCAGTTCAAGACGTGATGTTTCGCGTAGGGGGTGTACTGGTTTCCAGCTTCCACGGTCGCACCGGCATGGCTGCTCGAATGGCATTGCGGTCGACGGCCGCGCCCCTGCTGAGAAATGTTGAGGTGCGCGCCGATTGAACGAATTCAGCCGCACGCGTTCGCCCCAAGCGCAACGCCTATCGGGGAGCGGTTATGGGAACCGGCAGCCTAACTTGAATTTAATCGCCGAAAATCGGTGGATAGTGGCGGAGACGGAGTCCGCCAAACCTAGGATTCTGTGAGCACTCTTGGCACACGCCGAAACGGCAAATAAACGCCATATCCGAGATACTTAGCCAGATCCTTAGTTCCAACTTATCTCTAGACATAGCACCTTATCGCACGCATAAAATGGGACCGACAGTGGGACCGGCAGCGAATGAGAGGGCGCGGTCATGACAATACGGGCACTCAACAAGCTTAGCGCTACGCAGGCGGCGAAAGTCACCAAGCCGGGCCGACACTCGGATGGCGGCGGTCTCTATCTCTTTGTCGATCAACATGGTCGGCGGCGCTGGATTTTCATGTATGCGCGCGACGGCAAGCGCACCGAGCTTGGCCTCGGTGGCGGACGCGACCTGTCGCTTGCCAATGCTCGCGCCGAAGCTGCTAAGCTGCGGGAGATATTGGCGATGGGCGGCGATCCCAAAAGCGAACGCGCGAAAGATGAACGCATCCCCACCTTCGGCGAATGCGCTGATGCTTATGTGGAGGCGATGACGCCGTCCTGGCGCAACGCCAAGCACGCAGCACAATGGACAATGACACTCACCAAATACGCTAAGCCCATACGCAGCAAGCCGGTGGATGCCATCGGCACAGAGGACGTTCTCGAGGTCCTGCAAAGTTTGTGGAAGCGGACCCCGGAAACCGCCGAGCGGCTGCGTGGCAGGATCGAGAACGTTTTGGACGCGGCGAAGGCCAAGGGTTATCGCTCGGGTGAGAACCCCGCGCGCTGGCGCGGGCATCTCGACCAGCTCCTGCCCAAGCGTCAGCGGCTTTCGCGTGGTCACCACGCGGCGCTGCCCTATGATGCCACGCCGGACTTCATGGCAGACCTGCGGGGACGCAGCGCAGTCGCCGCGCGGGCCTTGGAGTTCACAATTCTCACCGCCGCACGTTCAGCGGAAGTGCTAGGCGCGCAGTGGAATGAGATCGACACCGAGAAGAAGGTTTGGATCATACCGGCTAGGCGGATGAAGGCCGGACGAGAACATCGCGTGCCGCTGTCGCCGCAAGCCATGGAGATCGTGGAAGCGATGGCGAAGCTTGGAACAGAGGGTCATCTGTTCCCCGGTGCGGAGAAGGGTAAACCGCTGTCATCTATGGCGATGGCGATGTTGCTCAGGCGAATGAAGGCGGAGATCACCGTTCACGGCTTCCGATCCACTTTCCGTGACTGGGCGTCAGAGACCACCGGCTTTCCCCACGAGGTGTGCGAGATCGCGCTTGCGCATTCGATCGGTAACAAGGCCGAGGCTGCCTACCGGCGGGGAGATTTGCTCGAGAAGCGACGGTACCTGATGGAGGCTTGGGCCGGCCATTGTTTTAGTAAATCTGAGGTAGAGACCTCACCGAAGCATGATGCGATCCAGCAAAGAGAGCATATTCTATTGTGATGATCTAACTAGAGAAACCTCTCTGTAGATGCCGCGCACCCCATGCTCCGCCACGTGAAAACTGGATTGGCTTGATCTGAAGTTTTTGACGTCAGTTTCCTTCGCTGTGCAAGGAGGGGGCATGAAAGCTTCAAAACTTATCGACGCGCAGGCTGCGCTCGTGAAGTACCGGCCTATTCGCAGCCAACACCATCCCCGTCCCGGTCAAGATGCCGTCCATAACCAGCATCGCCGGCACGGACTGGCGCGGCCCCAGCCGCGCGCGCTGCCGCGCAGTTTGCGAATGCTCTGACGTCATTGGGACCGGTCCGAACAAAGTCGCGCTGCAGAGGCGCCGCTTGTCCAGAACGCGATGATGATCCGCGATGACAATGGTAGCCGGTGCCACCCTTCCGATCATGATGACAGCCGTCTTTGTTAAGCCCGCCGCCATGAGCACGAACGGGATCCTGACCCAGCGAGATGCAGAGGACAGCTGGCACAACCACTGCCAACCGAAAGGTCATTGTCCGAATGCCTTGGTCATCAGATGGGCGTCGGCCAACCAAACAAGCCATTACATGGAGTGCCGAATCACAGCCGCGCCGAAACCGCGAGCGATCGAAACTTCTCGATGTCCTTCGCGAAATAATGAAGCCGCGGTGCATCGTATGTCATCATGAACAGACGGCCACCGATAATTGCGGCTTTCGCCTCGCCGTTGCGCGTGAGGAGGTCTGCATCGACATACTGGTAGCTGAACGAGATGCCCTCCTTGCCCAAGAATGTGGTTGGCTGCGTGTCGAGAACCTGGAAGCTGCCGATGCGCTTGTAAGTTCGATACGTCCCCTCAAGCAGCTCAGGCACTTCTATCAGCAGCGTCGTCGCGGTGAATTTAGGTAGCGGATCACGCTTTTTGCTACGCTCCTTCACCAGCGGCTTGCCTGGTTCGATGCCCGCGAAGAACGTGACATCGTTCAGTTGCTCGCCATCGAGGGTCCACGTCTCCGCGTTCTTGCCGAGCTTCTGATCAAGCCGATTCCAATCCCGGTCCGGCGTTACGGTGAGACTGGAGTCCGCCACCTGAACCGCGATACCCTTTTCCCGAAGCTTATGTGCGTCGGCGAAGCCTGCTGTAAGCAGTAGAGCCAATGAAAGAGCCAGTATTGCGGCTCGAAGCGCGACGAAGTTCATTTCTGTGCTTCTCCCGGCACCAACATACGGATCATCTTTGCATCGGACGCATCAGGCTTGAGCACGAGGTATGTCCGAAGCGCTGCTTGGCCATCAGCCTGCCGCCCTGTCTTAAGCAGCGCCAGCCCCAGGCCCCGGTGCGCCTCGGATAGCGTAGGATCCATCGAGATAGCGTTGGAATAGAATTCGGCTGCGCTGACGAGATCTCGCTGGTGGCCACGTGTCCGATGAAGCTCGCCGCGAGCGAACCATAGAGGGGCCGTCCAGCCGGATTCCGCGAGCCGGTTGATGATGTATTCGCTTGCCCCGAAATCATTGAGCTTGATCTGGTCTTCTAGGAAAATTGGTAGCCACCGAGCCATCGCTTCCCGATAACGGCCCGCTCCGTCATCGCGCGTCGCGGCTTCGGGAAGGGCTAATGCCTGCAGGTACGAAGCTCGTTCTGCTTCCGGTGGATGGGATGCCGTAAACGCAATCGCCTTGAAATTGGGCTTTCGTAGGCCCCGGACCTGAGCCGATGCTTGGATTTCACCCATCAGGTTTTGCCAAACCGCTGACGCGGCTTGCGGGCGCAGGTTGCTGCTGTTGAGGTAGCCAAGCCCGAGCCGATCGGCTTCGCGTTCCTGGTCGCGACCATAGCGAAACAGGTTGCCGTAAATGGAGAGTTCAAGACTCTGATACGATCGGGCGACATCGTAGCTTGGCGCCAGGCTCGCAAGCAGCGCGCTCCAAGCGAGGATGTCGGTTCCCTTGCGCAACGCCTTGAACCGGCCCACGTTATGACGCTGCTCGAAATGCCCGAACTCATGGCCGAGCACTGCGGCTAACTCGGCTTCGTTACGCATGCGGAGCAGCAGCCCGCTGAACACTCGCATGGTGCCGTTGGGCGACATCGACGCGTTGAAGGTCGGCTCGCGCATGACATAGACCCGGACGGCACCACACCGGTCAGCTCCGACGGTCGAGCACAACACGCTTTTCACATAGCCAGTGAGCTGCTCGTCGCGAATGACTAAGGCGGAGGCAGCTAGCGCGCGCTCGCTTTCATCATCCTCGCGCCACAAACCGATCTCGTCGGTGCCACTGGGCTGATAAGCTCCTGTGTAGGGCGGTGGAGCAGGTGCGGGTTGCGCCATGCATGCCCAGGGGACCATGCTGACCACTATGCCCATCGCCAGGCAAGCAAGCCGAGAATGCACCATCATTCCTTTTCCAGCTGGCTGCCGGGAAGCCCCTCGAGCAGTTGACGCACGCGCTTCTGCGAGCCTTCCACCTCACGCACGTCTCCGCCCATCGCAGCATCGGCATTCAACCAAAGAAGGTCGCCGGTCTTCAGATCGACGAGAGCAGCATAGCCGATATGCTCACCTGACTGGACCGGGATCCCTGGGCCAAGGGCAGCCAGGACTTGCAGCACCTTCCGGCCGGTCGAGCCATAGGCATCCTTGTTGTAGATGAAGAGGGCATAATCGGCATCTTGGGCGCCGGGAAGCTCGGCTACACCCGGCCCCAGCGACCAATCAAAGACCTCCGCCTTGTTCTCCCGCTTCTTCGTGGGCAGCCTGTTGCCGACGAAGAACTGATACTCGATGACTGCCTGCGAAACCGCTGCGAACAGAGCCATATGCTCCTGAAGGTACTGCGCCTGCTCACCATAGGCTTCGGGAGCGACGATGACCGTGTTCCCGAGCTTCGACTGGACCTGCTCCAGCGAAGTTTGGATGTTCCGCTTGGCGGTCTCGGTCCATTCAGCATTTGGCTCGAACACGCCGCCCGTTGATTGAGCGCCTACGCTTACCGAAGGCCTGAATACGAGGATACGCTTGCCGCTTTTCTCCGGCAACGAAAATCCTTGTTTTACGGCAGAGCGCTCCTGCGCGTGTACTTGGCCGCCTGCAACGACCGCAAAAGTCATCGCCAGGGCGCACAGGCGCACCACTGATCTCATATGCTACCCCCCGGCCTTGTCAAAACTCTAACTCGCTGTGTGTAAAGCACAATCGTGAAGTCAGGCAAGTAGGTTACGCAGCTTTGTTCTCTTTGCGCTTGCTTGTGCCGGCCGCCCCAACCGTGCCGGCATTAGCTGAGTGTTATGACGCTGCCGTAGGCCTCATCACCTGAGGTTTCGGCCTAGTGCGAACCATTCGAGTTTCTGAACACATTAAAATCCTCGACGCATCGCTCCACGGCGATCGGAAGATATACACGGTTATCATGCAAACCTAGCGTGTCACTCCACCTACGATCGCGGGGAAGCCAGATAATCAATCGCTGGCGCATAATTCTGTTTGGCCGCTTGCTCGATTAGCGAGCGGCCACGCCTGATGTTCCCTGGCACACCCCTACCTTCGAGCAACAGGCGCCCTAGTCGATACTGAGCCTCCGCCAACCCGGGGCCAGCGTTTTCGTTTTGAATAAAGAGCACTTGTCCACGACCGCCCAAGCGCACTGGGGGTGAGTAGATCGCGGTGTTCGGGGCGATATTTCGGGCAGCTCGCTCATATAGAGTCACGGCTTTGCGGACATCGCGCGGAACACCTTCGCCCATCTCGTAACGCTTCGCGAGTTCGACTTGTGCAGATCGGTTCCCTTGATCGGCCGCGCAATGCAATACCGATGCGCTGGCCTGATTAAACGGGGCCGCAAAAACCTCGCCACCTTCCTCTCGGTTCCTCAGCTGGCTCGTGTCGGAAAACAGTGAACGGCAAGACTTTGGCGTCGTAGCGCAAGCCGCAAGGCTGGCAGCGGCACTTCCCAACAAGAGGAGCTGCCGCACCATTGCTCAGTTCAACGTCATTTCATGTGTCACGACTTCGACGCCGTTTGGTCCTGCCACCTGATATTTGAATGCTTGCCCTTGAAAGATCGTCGCGGCGCAATCGGCAAGCATCTCCTCCTGTCCGCCAAAGGGCGCAACCATCTCGATCAGCCACAGGTGGGGCCCGCCTCTCCATTCGTGCGGTGCGAGCCGCACCTTGTGCTCACGCAGCCGCTGCTCGGTTTCGTCACTGATCGAGCCCCAGGTCACAAGACCCGCCGGCTGTCCGTTAGGCCCGGGGAAAATGCGGAACTGCTCCAGCAAGATGGCTGGCATCACCATCCACTCCAGATCGGAAATGAATAGATTCTTATGGAGTGGGCTCTGCGACAGCAGCCAGGTGATCTCGCCCAGCACATGGCTCATTGTCTTGGGAGGTGCCGCCGCGTCACCCGGTTGAACATTAATGGTCTGCATCTCTACTTTTTCTCTCTTTCACGCCTGATCGGGAACCACCCTCACTAAACGGTGACGAACCGCTGGACGGACGGCATTGCATCGACGCTAAGCCACGCGGCTTGCGGGTCATTACCGACATTCAGACGCTGATAGTCTGCCATCATCGTCCAGGCATCCCCAAAGCTCGCCAGTGCCTGCACCAGGCGGGCATTTGCAAACTGCACCACGTTTTTGTACGCCTCCGCGTCTAAGTCAGGGTTCTGCGTTGGCATCCCTTCTGGTGCGCCAGTTCCGATTTCATAGTCATCGTCATTCAAAGATCGCGAAAGTGTGCCACCTGAACGCATAGGTGTAGCGCTGTTGATTGCGTCACTGTCTTCAACTTCACCGCCTTCATTCTGACCAAGGTCTGACAATTCACCAAAATCAACCTGGACATTCGTGACGGCGACTGGGCCCCCGAAGGTGGACACGTCGTCCTCCACGTCAACCTGAGAATCCGCTGGCAGGAGTTTAAAGTTGTCGGTCCGAGCTAGCGCCTCGAGTGCATCGATTGACGGAATATCGCCGCTCGGTGCGTTCGCTGCGTCTGCCTTCTGCTTCTCCTCTAGCAGTCGATCCCGGTCTTCCTTGTCCTTGACAACCTTTTCGAGCTCAGCTTTGGAGCGTTCGATTTCCGCGCGCATCGAGTCGGTGAGATCGCGCGTTTCAAACTTCACAAGATCAACCGAGAGATCAAACGACTTTGCGCTGCGCTTTCCGGCTTTGGTCCAGATCGAATCAGAAAAACTGTCTTTATCCTTATCCGCTTTGCCCGACTTCGATAGCATGTCGGTGAGCTTCGATCGGGACGCCTTTAGAAGGCCGTCGTCACTCTTCTCCGACCCCTCAAGCACATTCTCGATTCGAGTAATTAAGCCCGCAACATCGACTTCATCAGCAGACGAAGCGCGCTTCGCCGACCGCTCTTTTCGCATGGCAATCTGTTCTGGGGACAGACCTTGGATCCCATGTACCAAAGAGTCTATGTCGTCTCCGCCCAGCCCTTGGCCGTTCTTGAACTTCTCCGTCGTCTTGGCGTCGCCCCCATCGGAACGAACCTGAAGGGTCGCCAGCATCACGTCATAGCCACGACCCTGCCGGGTGGCATCTTTCCAGCCTATTTCGGTTGTAGCGACAACAGCATTGTCCAGGCCGTCACTGAAGTCGAAACCAGTTTTTTGGCCATTGAGGCTGATGAAGGAAATGCCCGCCTCATCCAACGTGCGCAACTCGGAGGCACTGCCGACGCCATCCTGGTTCATGTCCTGCCAGATACGGAAGTCATGGAAGCGCACGTCCTGATTATCAAATCGCCCGTCCGAGTTACTATCATATGCCTCGAGCCCTTCGAGATCAGTTTCTGCGCCCGGCTTGTCATCCTTGAACGAGATTTCTGAAAGCCGAGTGATGACCCCGTCGCCATCGCGGTCGAGCGAAAGGAAGCCGTCGTCCTGGCCCAGCCAGCCCATCCGCCACAGACCGCCCTCGGAATCGGTGATGACGATGCGAGAACCTTCAGCCGATCGCAGCTCTATCCCGTCACCATCAAGGTCGATGGCAATCGGCGGGATTGGGCCGCCGCCGTTAGGATAAGTGGAATAAAAGAAGGTGCTAAATGGAAGATTGAGCTTCATCAAGTCGATTTCTTGGCCACCCACACGGACGTACTCAACCGTCGTGTATTTTATTGTGAAGCTGTTTATGTCTTGGAACCGGGTTCCGCCATCTGCAATCCGGATATGATCTGCAACTTGGCTCGCGCTTAGCGACGGGTTGTTTGGATCACGAATGCCAATAATCAAATCCGACCTGAGGTTTCCATTCGCGTCGTTACTCGTCGGAACGATCTCGTAAATCACGTCGTCAGCCTGAACGGAGGGGCCCATGATGACCGTGTCGTCACCGCCGCCGTCGTACAGGATGTCGACACCGTTACCGCGTTCGAACAGGATTTGATCGTCTCCGCCCGATGTGAAAACTGAGTCTGCGCCGTCCCCAGCGTAAATGACGTTACCGTTGTTTTCGAAGCCACCTGCGTACCCCGCGGTGTAGATCACATCGTTTCCACCGTAAGCGAACAAGAGGTCGGACTTGCCGATTATTCCTGTGGCGGTTGTCGATCCATCCGGGTTCGGATCGCCGCCAGTCGAATCGAGGCTATCGATATCGACCGTGCTACCGCCCTCGAAAGACAGGCTTTTGATCTTGTGGTTATGGATGCCACCGGTGCCATAAGACCAGTTGGCTCCGATGACGATCTGCTCCCCGGTCGGACGAAGATAGATGCCCAGATCGCCGTTCCCGCCGGCACCGCTGATCAGGATGTCCCGGAAATCGATTCCCGCAGCGATTTGGATGCTATTGGCGCCGTCGTTGGTTTCGCTGATGGCGTCGTAGCCGTAGCCGCGGCCGAAGCGATAGGTGTCCGAGCCTGCTCCACCGACGAGATAGTCGTTTCCGGCAGCCCCATCAAAATATTCGTCTTTTGTCGACCCCTCCATATAGTCGCCGAATTGCGTGCCGATGAAGCCTTCGACGTCGTGATAACGCGCAGCGACTCCGTTGAAGGAGGCATATTGACCTTCGGTCAGCGTCAGCGAGGTTGAGGCGGAGCTGGCATCGACAATGTCGAACCCTCCATCGCCATGCAGCTGGTCATAGCCGCCCGAAATGTAAATAACGTCGTTGCCTTCCTGACCATAGACGTTGTTGCTTTCAGTACTTCCCGTTAACTCGTCGGCAAATCGCGATCCAATCAAACCCTCGAAGCCAATTAGCACATCGCCGGTCGCGTCGCCGCCCAGTGTCATTCCCGTTGTCAGGTCGACCACCACGCCTTCATCGGATCGTTGATAGGAAACGAGATCGATCCCGGCGCCGCCATTGATCGTGTCTGCTCCCAATCCACCGTCGATCGTATCGGCACCGTCTCGGCCGTCTATGCTGTCGTTACCATCAAGCCCGCGCAGCAGATTGGCGTTCGCATCCCCGAACAGTTGATCCGAATGCTGTGACCCCTTAATTCCTTCAATCGCCACCCAGCCGTCACCATATGTGACCGCGGTGTAACCCCCGCCTGAGTTCGAAGTCATGTCCACACTGACGCCAGATAAGAATCGCTCAAAGGAGACGACGTCGACACCTTCGCCACCGCTCACATAATCGAATTCATAACCACCATCTTGGTCGATGATCAGCTCGTCATCGCCAGCATCGCCGAACAATGCGTCATGCCCCGCGCCACCGATCAGCGTATCGCGACCGTTGCCACCGTAGGCGCCGCCAGGTGCCGGCCCGCCAATCCCGCCGGGCAAATAATCATGGTCTGCGCCCAAAGCGAGATAGTCGTCACCTTCGCCACCTGACAGAAGATCAGTGCCCGCGCCGCCGATCAGCACGTCGTTCTGAGCACCCCCGCTAAGGTCATCATTGCCTCCTCGGCCATCAATCCAATCAAAACCTGCGCTACCAACTAGAGTGTCGCCATATTCCGAACCAATTATAATATCGTCACCATCCCGGCCATCGACATAGTATGCTCCTTGATAGCGCAGATCGGTAAAGTCATTTCCCGCTCCAAAAACACTCGGGTGGTTGGGCGCGAACCCGATGTCCGCAAGGTTGTCTATACGAACGCTACGCCCGTCAGCGGCAGCCGAAGGTAGGACCGAAAACAACCCTTCACCAGCAAGTCCGCCTTTGATGGTAACTGTCGTTGGCCCACCGTCCCACCGAAAGTCCATGTCTTCGTAATTGAGATCAGCAACACCCTCTTGGTCGAAGCCGAAGCTGTCCAAGAAGCCCTTCAAGCCGCCAAAGAAGTCGCTGGCTTGAAAACGGTTAAGGCCCAATTCCTGGGCCCTGGCCCATGTAGCCAACCAACCCACTGAAACGGCAGAGCCGGGGTTCTCGGCAACGACGCGATTGATGAGTTCCCGGTTATCAGCGTATCTGGCATAATCCGCTGCTGCAACCATGTTACCAAACATTGAAGTAAGACTACTAGACGCCGAGCTATATATTGCTCGCTTCATAAAAATATCGCCACCAGATATACGGCTTGTCTTTATTGCTCTAGTGGCGCCTATGTCTGTGGCGAGTGACGCATCAGCACCACTATACAGACGAGTCCAGACGCTACCAAGACTTTCATCAAGATAGAGCGTTGAGCCCGTGTGGCCATATCGATGCGTAATAGACGTCACGTTTGACACTCGCGCAATATCTGAACCGCCGACGGCTTGCTCAATGACCGCGTTAATTGAGTCGCGTGCTGTCGTCGCCATGGCGGAAACAAGCTGTCGATTGCCATTGTTCGCCGAGACAATTGATCCCGTTTGCCAGTATCCCGAGGAAAGATTAAGAAAGGTCTCTGCGCTGGCGGTCGGTATTCGTGGTTTTTTTCGCCCAAAGAGCCGCCCTATCAGCGAACCCAACAGAAACCCGACTAGGGAACCGACAAAGGGCGCAAACACGTTCCCCAATGTCCCGAATGCACTGGCAATTGAAGCGCCGATGCTGCCGATCGTACCTGCCGCAGATGCTCCCGCACCGAAGGCCCAAGCTCCGGCAGCCGATCCGATGGACGAGAGAATAGCTCCTTCCGTATTAGTCGGGCTAAGTATCAAGGAACCTAGCTTTGCGCCAAGGAAGCTACCCACTGCCGATGGAAGGAGTCCGGGCGTCCAATTGGCGAGCTTAGCAGGATCTGCGGCTGTCCCGAACAAGCCAGATCCGTTTAAACCGTGAAAAAGGTTGCTGCCAATGTTCGCTGCCGCTTGACCCCCTTGAGCGAGCGAAACGGCGTTGTTTAGAACTTGGCCCAAGACCGACGATGCGCCGGTCTGTATAAGCTCGGCTCCAAAACCTGTCAGGCCGATTGCGTTTCCCAGCTCCAGCGCTAAGAACGACGAAAATGAGCCCACCGCAGCCGATCTGAAAGCTGACGCCAACTCGGGACCGAAATCGTCCAGAACGTTATTTCTAAGGTCAAATCTATTGCCATCAATTTCCAAAGAGTAATCTGCGCTGATCCCTCCCTGAGCTATTGCCTGGGATAAGTTCTGGCTAACCACATTTATCAGTGCTGACCCAAATATCTGCTGCAGGGGTTGGTCACGAAATAGATAGCCTGAGACGCTTGAACCGACGATGTTGATTACTGACGAGGCCCATTCAGGTGGCGCAGATCCCGCTGCTGCGATAGCCTTAAGCTCCTCGTAGGCAAACTCCTCCAGCGGGCTTAGTTCCGGGCCGCCTCGCCCACCATTACCCCGTGGTGGTGCGAGGTTTGGGGAAAGGTATGGCTCTCGACTGCCAGCGCGTGCCGGGTCGGGCGAGGTCGGGTTGATCGAGACTGTCCCTTCCATAAATCCAATTGAACCCGCACCGCTTGCCGGAATTGGCAGGCGCTTACCGTTTCGCGTTCGCAGAATGCTGTAGTGTAGATGTTCGCCCTCAGAGCCACCCGTATTTCCCATAACCCCAACTTGCTGTCCGGCAGCAACAGTCGAGCCTAGAGTCACGTTGAAACTGCTTAAGTGCGCATACAGCGAGTAGATGTGTTGGCCGCCAGCATCCTTACCATGGTAAATAATAACCAAGTTGCCAAAACTTGAGCCGCCGCCGGCCTTCCCCAAGGCTGGATTTGAACCAAGTGAACCGTTCACCCCTCGATAAACGACCGTCCCGGCCTGTGCCGCAACGACAGGAAGGTTACTTTGCCCAGCTCGCGGCGCGATATCAATGCCCCGATGCGGCTTGCCGCCTCGAAGCTTTCCAAAGGGACTGGAAATCTTTGTTTTAGCGGGATCCGTGGGCGAACGAAACGAACTCGGACGGGGAGCTACTGGATCGGACATATGCCTAACCTCCGCAAGGCTGGCTGGAAAGAGTCCAGCCGTGTGATTGCTCTCTTACAGAAACCATTCGACGTGCAGTGTTGCCGCCGCTCCAATTCACACCACTAAGGTTGGCACACTTGGAAGAGATCCACCCATCAAGTTTATGATCAGCTAGTTTTGACAGGTCAAAGTGCGCCACTCTCTGAATAAAACCCTCTTCAGTAACACGCCATACAAAGGTTCCATTTTGCTCCGGCGTACTATTGTTCTCCTCGGAGTTTAAAGTAATAAACAATTTGTTTTTCGGCTCAAAGTCGGGAATTCCAAAGACATGGATCATCTCGCCGTGAATAGTATCAATCGCTAAAACTCCACTATTTTCCACCCCCTGAAACGACCAGAATTGTATGTGGGGCACCGGCGATTGTAAGCGTTGGAAAACCGGGCAATCCGGCTCGGAACAGTCCTGGATGCCAATTCTTATTTCACCAAACCATGTCCTCAAAATAGACGGTCCGTTCATCCCGGTCGCCTCAATGCCATTCTGACCGAATGCTATAACAGAGCCCGAAATCGCGATGGTACCGGCGATAATACAGATAATCATACGTCGTGAATAAAACTTCATCTTTCTCTCCCCGCTTCATGCAAGCGCGTCGAGATCGGCGAAAGAAGATACCGAATGATTCGCCGCTTTCCGGTCATCACTTCAGCGGTTATCGCCATCCCTGGTGACAGATTGAGACCATTTCGCCTTGCTTTATCGACGTCCAAGCGCACGCGAGCGCTGTACACTAGGCCAAGCTTTTCATCCTCGACAGCGTCACGCGAGATGCTTTCCAGTAGGCCGGGCACGGTACCGTAGTCCGTAAACGGATATGCCTCGATCTTGAGGCGCACCGGTTGCCCCTCGCGCACGAACCCCGCTTCGCGATTTAATATCTTGGCCTCGACAAGGAGTTGGCTGTCGTCGGGCACGACCACCAGCAGCGTTTCCGCCGACTGCACCACTCCGCCCAGCGTATGCACCGAAAGCTGCTGCACCGTGCCACTCACCGGGCTGACCATTCGCATCAGGCGGTTGCGCAGGTCGGTCTTGGCGATTTCGTTGCGGCGAAGCTCGCTATTATCCTGTGCATCGGCCAATTCCTTGACCGTGCTGCGCGCGAGCTCGGAGCGAAGCTGGCCGAGCTGGGCATCGACGCCGGCAATCGACGCCCGGGCCTTCGCTGCGGCCGCGCGCTGCACATCAACATTACGCGTCCGCTCGATCTTCTGTTCCTGAAGCTCGTAGAGCCGCAGCCGCGGAAAATGCCCTTTGCGTACCAGCTCCTCGCGCGCCGCTATCTGCTGGTCGAACAGCGGCATCGTCTCGTTGATCTTGCGGATTTCGGCTTCGGCCGCCTGCACCTCCGCGACGTGCTCGGATCGCTGGCGGGTCAGGATCGCGCGTCGGGCTTCATATTCCTGAATCTGCGTGGCGACGAGATTGTGCTGAATGGAGGCGAGTTCACCGGGCGTGCCCTCCGGCGCGATGAACGCGCCATCGCCGCCGTTGAGGTAGGAAAGCAGCGCCCGACTCCGTGCCCGGTCGATCTTGGCGGCCATGAGCCCGGTACGTGCCTGTGCGTCATCCGCGCCGGCGGCGGTCGGATCGAGTTCGAGAAGAAGCTGGCCAGCACGGACATGCTGCCCGTCACGTACGTGGATTGCGCGCACGACACCCAGTTCGGTCGGCTGAATAATCTTTACCCGGTCAGCGGGGATGATGCGTCCTGGCGCGGTGACTACTACGTCCAGCTTACCGATAAACGCCCAGAGCAGGGCGACAGCGACGCCACCGATCAGCAACCACAAGCCGAAGCGAGCGAGCGGCGATGCGGGTGTTTCGATGATTTCGAGGGCGGCGGGCAAAAATTCCGTTTGCTCGCGGTGCCGCTTGTTTCTGGCCTGCTCGGCATCGATCGCCCAAGCGGACGTCAGCACCGACCAGTGACGGGCTACTCCTGCGACCATACTCAACGCCACCTATTGGTCGCGGCGCTATGTTCTGGTCTGCCGCCGATATAAATCCGCATAACGACCTTCCTTAGTCAAGAGCTCTTCATGGCTACCGATCTCGGTTATCTCGCCATTTTCAATAGTTACGATCCGGTCTGCGTCGCGCACGGCAGACAGCCGATGCGCCACGATGATCACCGTTCGGCCCTCCGCAATCCGCTTCAGGTTTGCCTGAATCACTTCCTCGGATTCCGCATCGAGCGCCGACGTGGCCTCGTCGAAGATGAGGATGCGCGGATCGTTCATTAGCGCTCGTGCGATGGCGATCCGCTGACGCTGTCCACCGGACAGATTGCGGCCACGCTCCTCGAGCACTGTATCGTAACCATACGGAAGCTGGAGGATGAATTCGTGTGCGCCGGCGAGTTCCGCAGCTTCGATGACGCGCTCCATGGATGCGATCGGATCGGCCAGCGCGATATTGTCGCGCACGGAACGATTCAGGAGTTCGTTTTCCTGCAGGACGACGCCAACCTGGCGCCGGAGCCATGTCGGGTCGACAAGCATGAGGTCGACGCCATCAACGAGGACCCGCCCTTGTGTCGGGACATGCAGGCGCTGAATTAGGCTGGTGAAGGTCGATTTACCGGAACCGGAAGGCCCGACCACGCCGATCATTTCACCAGGAGCGATATCGAGGTCGATCCCCTTCAAAACGTCGGGCTGGTCGACGAGATAGCGGAATCGCACGCGCTCAAACCGCACGCGCCCGCGAATTGTCGGAAGCGCCGCGCGGTTCGGATCGTGTTCCGGTTCAGGCTTGGCGTTGAGTACATCGCCGAGGCGTTCGATCGAGATCTTTACCTGCTGCACATCTTGAGCGAGCTGTGCGAGGCGAAGGATTGGCATGGCAACGCGGCCGGCGAGCATGTTGAATGCAACCAGGCCGCCTACCGTCAGGCTGCCGCCGATGACCTGCTTTGCGCCGATGTATAGGATCATCACCGTCGTGAGCTTGGAAATCAACTGCACAGCGCCTGAACCCCAAACGGCAAGCTTGGCTACCGAGAAGCCAGTGCCGACATATGCGGCGAGCTTGCGTTCCCAATCCGCGCGCATTCGAGGCTCGACCGACATGGACTTCAGCGTGCGGACCGCGCCCACGCTCTCGACCAAAAAAGCCTGGCTGTCTGCGCCGCGATTGAACTTTTCGTCCAGTCTGCGTCGGAGTGGGGGGACCACGACGAAGGTGATCAGCATGTAAAGTGGTAGCGATAATGCTACGATCAGTGTCAGGATCGGCGAGTAGAGGTACATCACGGCGAGGAACACCACCGTGAACAACAGGTCCAAGCCGACGCCGAGCGCAGGGCCGGTGAGAAATTCGCGAATCGTCTCCAATTCTCGGACGCGCGCGATCGTGTCGCCGACGCGGCGCGTCTCGAAATACCCAAGCGGCAAATTGAGCATATGGCGATATAACGACGCTCCCAACTCGGCATCGACGCGCGAAGTCGTATGGGAGAGGAGCCATTGCCGAGCACTGGTCAGTAGGGTTTCCCAGACGAATACGACCGTCAGCCCGACTGCAAGCACGTCGAGCGTGCTCAGGGTCCCGTTCACCAGTACTTTGTCGATGACGAGTTGAAAGAAGATCGGTGAGATCAGGGCCACAATCTGGATGACAAACGAAGCGACGAGCACCTGGATAAGGGGCCTGCGATACTTGACGAGAAATGGCATGAACCACGTCACGTCAAAATGTCGCTTTCCACCCGCCAGTGCTTCGCGCGTGGTCATCAACACCAAACGCCCGTTCCAGCGGTCAACGAGTTCTTCTTCTGTCCAGAGCTCGGGCTCGCCACTGGTCACGCGCTGAACAAGAGCCCTGATGCCGTCCTTCACGCCTGCTTGCGCTTGCTGCTCCAGAGCGCGCGCAATCAAAAAGAACTCGCCATCCCGTGCCTCGGCAATGGCCGGTAGCGGCATGTGAGGTAGTTTTGCGGGCGTGCTCATGATCGTTCGGGCTTTGACACCCAGACGCTTGGCGGCGCGCAGGATGTCGTCCGCATGAAATGGCGCTAGGCCTTGGCCGCGCTCATGGAGAATCTGCTCTGGATCGACCCTGACTTGCAGAAAGGCGAGCAACTGCATGAGGGCTATAAGCCCGCTATCATATCTCGCGACCTGCGCCTCAACGCGGTCCGGCCTATCCGCCATACGCCCCCACTCACCGCCGAAATGTTACTGACGGTAGCGATAGACTTAGCCCATGATGTGTGACCGTTTTGTGTCATCTTTCTCGGCTCTATCAAACAATTGCAGCATATTGCGGATTTCGAGCTTTCAAGAAGCTCCTTGTGTCCGGCAAAAAACGGACGGGTCCGAAGAGTCGAGTTAGGATCCGCATCATGTGGTCAAATCGATGTTGTACGCGGCGGCCGCTTTCAATTATCGATGTCCGCGGGCGGAATAACACCGAAGCGCGCAGATAGCCGACAGTCGTTATCTTAATCGACCGCGTAAACGAATTTCGGACGGTCTTTAAACTACCCTGCAATCTGCGCTTGTGGATCAAGTCGGCCGGGTGAGGGGCTGCTTAGCGGCTGGATCACTCCGTTGTTCTTACGGTCGTCGACGCGACAGGCAGATCGTTCAATTTCTGCTGCTCGGAAGTGTCGTGTGTAATTAATGAAACCGCATTGCGAGGCATGGTCACTAAAGCAAATCATGCGTTCCGGTGCGCCGGCTGGTAATTGTGAAGCATCTGTTCAGAAGCATTGAGAATGACATAAGCGTGCAGTGTTTACATTTCCACGAGCGTATAATCCGAAGCTAATCGCGATCAATGACACATAAAATGCGCAGGGCCTGGTCGGGTCGAATGAAATAATCAATCAAATATCTATGAACTGCTTAGCGCTGATTTTAGTCTTCAGCACCATAGAACATCGGGTTCTGCAACCATTCCCGGATCGCTGATTCGCGCCAACCCGCACATCGAGTGCTGATCTGGACGTTCCGGGGGAACGTGCCGGCGCTCATCTTCCGGTAGAGGGTGGAGCGGCTGAGTCCCGTGCGATCGAGTACGGCATTGAGCCGCAGAATGCGGTCGGGAAGATCGGTCTGCATTGGTTACTCCTTCAACTCCGAGCGATGACGTGGTCCGCTGTCGGACAAGCTGGTCCTTATTCCCGCCAAGCAGAAGAGCCCTGTTGGGGCCAGTAGAGCCCTGTTCGGCGAACGACGGCACAAAGGACGATCAGGCTGATCGTCGCTACGTTGCGTGACGGTCCCAGGATGTATCGGCAACGCTGATCGTTGCGCGCTCTTGTCGCGGTCGCGTCTTCGAGTCGCCCGCTCGCGCTTGATGCGGTCGCCGCGCGCACGCGCGGCGTCGTAATGCCTCCGGCGTCGATCTGGCGAGGTGGGCCGCGCTGCCCTGTGGTCCCGCCGTGGCGCGCCGCAACCCCGGCTGCGCCGGGGTCCTCCACTTTGTTCCGGCCTTGCAGGTGCCGCTCGCCTCATCGAGCGGGACCAGTGGTGCGTGCCTGCCGCCCACCCCGCCATCCCGGCGCCGATTGCGGTACCGTGAGAGGAGGAACATCTATGACCGATCGCCAGAGCCTCTGTGGCCGGTGACCGTGCCATCCTCCGCGCGGCGAGCGCGGCCAGCAAAGCCGCCGACCTGCTGCTCTGCCATCCGGCGGAGAACGAACCATGACCGATGGCGGCCGTCTTTGCGTTACCCGGCCTCACTCGGCATGGTCTGGAGACGCTGGGCAGTGCGGTTCCAAGTGGTTAGGGTTGAGCACAATGCGTAGCGATCTCGATCATCTCCCCGCCGCCAAGCGCCGCGATCTCGAGCGGATCGTCGCGATCCTGTTCGAGGAGTTCGAGAATGCCACCCGGCTCGCCACCCAGAAGTGGAAGAAGCAGGGGCGGATTCTCAAGATCATCCTCTATGGCAGCTATGCGCGCGGCGACTGGGTCGAGGACCCGGTCGGTCGCTATTTCTCCGACTACGACATCCTCGTGCTGGTCAGCGACCAGCGGCTGACCGATCCCATCGACTATTGGGCGAAGGCGGATGATCACCTCACCCGCGAGGTGACCATCTCGAAGAAGATCAGCGCACCCGTGACCTTCATCGTCCACAGCCTCGAGGACGTGAACAACTTCCTGCGCTGCGGTAAGCCGTTCTTCATCGATGCGATCGAGCAGGGGATCGTCCTCTATGAAGCCGAGGGCCACCCGCTCGCAGCGCCACAGCCGCTAACCGAAGAAGCGCAGCGCGCCGAGGCGCAGAAGCTTTTTGATCAATGGTCACTAAGCGCAGGTCAGTTTTTTAGGGGTGCGAAGCACGCCATCAATGACGGGGATAATCGCAAAGCTGCCTTCGACCTGCACCAGACCGCGGAGCAGCTCTATCACTGCGTCCTACTGACCCTGACCCTCTATAGCCCCAAGTCACACAAGCTTAACTTCCTGCGCAGCCAAGCCGAGCCGCTGGTCCCCGATCTGATCGCGGTCTGGCCGCGCGATACGAAGTTCGCGCAGCGCTGCTTCGAGCTGCTGCGCCAGGCCTATGTCAACGCGCGCTACTCACCGCACTACAAGATCACCGCCGCCGAGCTCGACTGGATCGCCGAGCGCGTCGAGCTGCTGCAGCAACTCGTGCGCGAAGCGTGCGAACAGCGGCTCGCGCCGCGCGGCTGACCCGCGCGGCGCTCACCGATCATCAAGCCTGCTTTGGCGTGCGGCGCCGGGCGGCGGGAGCGGGAGCGGCCTCGGGCACCTTCGCCTTACGCCCGCGCGCGCCGAGCCCGATCTTCTTCGCCATGGCGCTGCGCTGCTCCGAATAGCTGGGCGCCACCATCGGATAGTCGGCCCGCAGGTTGTAGCGCTCGCGATATTCGTCCGGCGTCAGCCCGTGCGTCGAGAGATGACGGCGCAACGTCTTGTACGGCTTGCCGTCGATCATCGAGATGATCACGTCCTTCGATGCCAAGGATTTTCGGACCGACACAGCGGGCGCGTATTCACCGGCTTCAGAAGAGGCCGCTTCAGTGGATACGCTGGTCTCATCGGCAAGACTGGTCAGTGTCGCATGCATCGTGCGCAGAAACGCCGGCACTTCGTCCGCCGCGACCCGGTTGTTCTGATTACCCAGCCACGCAATGGTGAGTTCGGTGGCGAGTTCAACGGCGTTGAGCTGCATCTCTTCGGTCATGATCTTCCTTCCATGCGTCGTCCGTGACGCTTATCTGCGCGGGTAGAATATTGCTCCATTTCGGAGGTAATTCGATGCAACGCAAGCTGA
Source organism: Sphingomonas sp. CCH15-F11 (assembly GCF_001557005.1). Lineage (NCBI taxonomy): Bacteria > Pseudomonadati > Pseudomonadota > Alphaproteobacteria > Sphingomonadales > Sphingomonadaceae > Sphingomonas > Sphingomonas sp. CCH15-F11. Next base: position 46,879 of record NZ_LSKG01000099.1, read on the forward strand.
GACGATCAGCTGAGCTAATGACCGGGTCTCGATTGGTGACAACTACTGCGAACCGCAGCCTCGATCGCTGCTGAGCCGCGCGACCTGTCGCCGTCATCAACGCCTCGTCTCTGGACCGGCCGGGAACCGCCGCAACCTTATGCCCGCACGATTTTCCCCGCCGCCTGCGGCAGCTCCTCGCGCAACAAAATCGCACGCCCGCAGGTCCTCCGCTTGACGCTACGGTCGCATGCGATGCGCCGGCCCCCTGATTGCCGGTCCTCTCGGTCGGCGTCGACGGGAACAGGTCCCCTCGATCATCAGGAGCAAGACCAATGCCTGCCATCGGATATGTCACCAAGGATGCAAACGGTTCGTTCAAGGGCCAACTGAAGACGCTCAGCATTCGCGCTGAGATCACCATCACCGCGAACACGCGCAAGTCCAGCGATGCGCAGCCCGACTATCGGGTCCACTCGGGCGATGTCGAGATCGGTGCCGGCTGGAACCGTCGCTCGGAAAGCTCGGGCAACAACTACGTGTCGCTGAGCCTTGCCGCACCCGAGTTCGGGCCGCGCCGGCTTTACGCCAACCTTGGCCGCGCCGCCGATAGTGGCGACGACCGGTTCGCAATCATCTGGAATCCCGCGGACTGACCTAAGCGCCCGGCGGCACTGCCGCCGGGCCATCGTCCCGCTCAGCCAAAGCGCTCGCGATCATCGCTGCGAGCGCTTCTTCGGCGCGGGTGCGGCTCGCCGCATCCTTGCCGCCAAGGTCATGGCGGATCCACTCAGGCGCGCGGGCGAGAGCAGCAGCGATAAGGTCGGCGAGGCGGGAGGTCATGGCGCTCCTATCGTCGACAGCGGACGGAAAAACTAGCGCAGATCGGCCGGACAGGTTCGAGCGATCCGCAAGCCATTATCCCACCCAGACTTGTAGATCGCATGGCCCCGCCGAAGCTGCCAGCACGACAGGTCGCCGTGGGCGCCTGAGACCCGCGCCAGGGTCCGGCCATAACGATCTTCGCCCACCCGCTCGATCGTGAGATCGCCCGTAACCGCCTCGCGCAGGTTTGCGGTCGATGCGAAAGGATCACCCGGCGCGCAATCGCGGCCGGGCCGGCAATGGCCGGGTAGTTCGGGGGCGTCGATGGCGAGCAGCCTGATCCGCTCGCCGGTGCAGCGAAGCGTGTCGCCGTCGACCGCGACGCACCCGCCAAGTGGTTGCGGGTAATCGACCGGTGCGGACGCGATGTCCGGCAGTGCCAACGAGCCTGCGCCGATGGTCGTGCCGAGCAACGCCGCACCGCCAAGCACGGTGACCGGCAGCCACCATTTTCGCCAACCGACCCGACGCTTCTCGCCGATCAGCGCTTCGATCGTGATGGTCTTTGGGCGGCGTCGGATCATGGTGAAGCTCTGACATGGGCACCGTTAAGGCGAGGCTACCGACTGGATGCAGCGGACTCGTCTTGAACGCCCGACGTCGGCGTCTCTTCGTGCTTCGCGAACCCCCGTACCCCGCGTCGCCACCACAGCAGCATCTGGCGCTCGCGGTCCTCACCTCGAAGCTTTGCGGCGACCTCAAGCAGCGCGCCGTAGATCACCGCGCGATCGTCATCGGTGAGGATGACGAGCTCCGCCTTGGCGACCAGCCCGCCGAGCTCGATCAGCTGGCGGGTGCGTTCGCGGCGCTTCACGACCCAGGCGCGCCGGTCATGGCGCGCCAGCCTGGCTCGCCGGCGGTGGCGCGCCGCGATCGTCCGCTTGAGCGCTGCCGCGGTGGTTGCCAGTTCGGCCGCCAGCGCCGTGCGCGCCTTGAAAGAACGCCGCGCCCCGTGCGCGCTGCGCCTCCTTCGCTGACTGGCTTTGCTCGTCGACCGCCAGGAGCAGCGCACCCGCCAGGCGTTCGACCGGCAGCGCGTCTGCACCACACGCTATCACCAGCTCGCCGAGCTGCTGAAGCTTGCGCGTCTTGAGCAACTTCGCCTTGTCGTCGAGTGCCTTGAGTTCGGCGTCATAGTCTCGGGGTTTGCGCATGATCATGTCCTCGATTGCAGGGTGAGGACACACCCGTTATCGCTGCACTCGATCAGTCGCAACGCGCTGAAATCCCATGGGACTTCGCGTTCCCGAGAAAGATGAATTCTTTCGAGGGCGCGGCTGTACGACCAGCGCCTCGACCGCCATCACGACTTTTCCAACAAGACGGGTGTGGTGCACTCCGAAGTGTTGCTGCCGAACGGCGCGCCCGAGCAGTTGTCGGATCGCGAGCAGCTGTGGAACACGGTCGAGGCGGCCGAGCTGCGCAAGGACGCGCAGCTGGCGCGCGAGGTCGAGTTCGCGATTCCGCGCGAGATGACCCGGGAACAGAGCATCGAGCTGGCGCGCGACTTCGTGCGCGACGAGTTCGTCGATCGCGGCATGATCGCCGATCTCAATGTGCATTGGGATATCGGTGCCGATGGTCAACCCAAGCCGCATGCCCATGTGATGCTCACGATGCGCGACGTGGACGGAGACGGGTTCGGCAAGAAGAACCGCGACTGGAACCGCACCGATCTGCTCGAGAAGTGGCGCGAGCGCTGGGCCGAGCACGTCAATGCCCGGTTGGTCGAGCTCGATATCGACGCCCGCATCGACCACCGCAGCCTTGAAGCGCAGGGCATCGACCTCGAGCCGCAGCACAAGATCGGCCCTGCGGCCTCGCGGATGGCGGCGCAGGGTCTCGACTGCGAACGTGCGGCCGAGCACCTCGAGATCGTGCGGTCGAACGGCGCGAAGATCATCGCCAATCCGCAGATCGCGCTTGATGCGATCACCCATAGCCAGGCGACATTTACCGCCCGGGATCTGGCGCGGTTCATTCACCGGCACAGTGTCGGCAAGGACCAGTTCGACCAGGCAATGGCCGCCATTCGTTCGTCCCCCGAGCTGGTCGCGCTCGGCACGGACGGGCGTGGCGAAGAGCGGTTCACGTCGCGCGACATGATCGAGACCGAGCAGCGACTGGAGCGTGCCGCGGTCCGGCTCGCGGCGCGCTCAGGCCATGGTCTCCCGGCAGCAGCGATGGATCGCGCCATCGCTGCTGCCGGGAGTAACGGTCTGATCCTCGGCGGTGAGCAACAGGCCGCTTTGGACCACATAACCGGCCCACGCGATCTTGCCATCGTCACCGGCTATGCCGGCACCGGCAAATCCGCCATGTTGAGCGTCGCGCGCGATGCATGGGAGCGCGCCGGCTACGAGGTGCAGGGGCTCGCGCTGTCGGGCATCGCTGCCGAGAACCTGGAGACCGGCTCAGGCATTGCGTCGCGTACGATCGCCAGCCTCGAGCATCAATGGTCGCGAGGTCGCGAGCTGCTTACCGATCGCTCGGTGTTGGTGATCGACGAAGCCGGGATGATCGGCTCGCGCCAGATGGAGCGGCTGGTCGCCGAAGCAGAAAAGCGCGGCGCCAAGCTGGTGCTGGTCGGCGATCCCGAGCAGCTTCAGGCCATCGAAGCAGGTGCGGCGTTCCGCTCGCTCGCTGAGCGGCATGGCAGTGTCGAGATCACCGAGGTGCGCCGCCAGCGCGACGACTGGCAGCGTGATGCGACGCGCTATCTGGCGACCGGACGAACCGGCGCGGCGATCCATGCCTATGCCGAGCATGATCGCGTCCATGTCGCCGAGACGCGCGAGGAGGCGCGTGGCAATCTGATTGATCGTTGGGATCGCGATCGCCAGGTCGATCCGAACGCGAGCCGGATCATCCTTACGCACACCAACGACGAGGTGCTGGCGCTCAACCAGGCCGCGCGCGAGCGGCTGCGCGAGGCGGGCTCGCTTGGTGACGATGTGACGATCACCACTGAGCGGGGCAGCCGTGACTTTGCGACCGGCGACCGCATCATGTTTCTCAGGAACGAGCGCAGCTTGGGCGTGAAAAACGGCACGCTTGGCAATGTGCAGAGCGTCAACGCGATGCGGATGGCGGTGTTGCTCGATGACGGTCGCGCGGTCGCGTTCGACCTCAAGGACTATAACCAGATCGACCATGGCTATGCCGCCACCATCCACAAGGCACAGGGCATGACGGTCGATCGCACCCATGTGCTGGCCACGCCCGGCATGGATAGCCATGCCGCTTATGTCGCGCTGTCGCGCCACCGCGACCGGGTCGACCTGCACTATGGCCAGGACGACTTTGCCGATCAGGGCAGGCTCGTTCGCACGCTATCGCGAGACCGGGCCAAGGACATGGCGAGTGACTATGCGCGCGAGCCGGAGCAGCGCTTCGCCGATGCGCGCAGCATCAGGTTCCGCGAGCGCGTCGCCGAACTGGCGCGCAAGGTGCCCGAGAAGATGCGCGGCATGTTCGATGGCCTGCGCCTGCCGGTCCAACAAGCGCCGGAGCTGGCCAGATCGCCCGAGGACGAAGCGCACCAGCGGCGGGCCATCGTCCAGCGCCACGCCCGCGCAGTGGCCAACATCTTCGAGCGGTTCGACCAGGGGCTTGCTGCCACCCCCGACCAGATAGAGGAACTGACCAAAGCCCGGCACGATCTGAACGGGCTGCGGGCGCATGCGTCGATCGATCTCGAAGCCGCGTACAAGAACGATCGGACGCTTGCCGAAGACGCATCAGGCGGCAACTTCACGCGCACCAACGCAGCGCTGCGGCACGAAGCCCGCATGCGCACCGATCCCGCATATCGAGCCGACCGGTTCGTCGAACGCTGGACCAGGCTCAGCGCCCAGGCCGAACGCGCCTATGTGAGCGGGGATCTTGCGAGCAGGAAATCAGCGCAGAACCAAATGGCGGGCTTGGCGAAGAGCCTCGAACGTGACCCGCAGCTGGAATCCATCCTTGCAGCACGCAAGGCGCAGCTGGGCATCTCGATCGATACCGGGCGCAGGCTGGGTGCCGAGCTCGCGTTCAACCATGGGATCGACTTGGGGCGGGGAAGGGGGCTCGGTCGATGAAGAGCATGGGGTCCGCTTCGCGCCCCAATATCGGCCGTTCGGAACACTAACGAGCCATCCTGAAAGCCGACATTGCGGCACAGTGAAAATCGAAAGTTGTGATTGGGTAGAGTCTGATCCAGCTAGTCTGAAGAGCTAGGCGCCTAGAAGTGCGCGGAGGCAAAGCCCCTTAGCTCACCGCAAGCGATCGTCACCGGAAGGCGGAAACCAAACGGTTCCAAGCGCGCCCAGAGCGCGGGCCGAAAGGCCGCGGAACGAACCTGATTTGTTCTAATTTGCATTACGATTCACTCTACGGCGTGGTATGTTTTTCCTCTTTCGATAAAAAATCTGGGGGCAGCCTTTTGGCAGCAAACGATACACAGATCATTGCGAAGGCAGCAGAACCCGCTGCTGCTTCTCGCAAGCTGGTTTTTATCAGCCATGCCAATCCCGAAGATAATGAGTTCGTTTCGTGGTTGGCTACCCGCCTTGCAGGAGCCGGCTACGAGGTGTGGGCGGATGTCTCGCAGCTGGTCGGTGGTGAGACATTCTGGCGAGACATCGGCACCGCCATCAAGGATGACGCGGCGACGGTCGTTACCGTGCTATCGCGCGCCTCGTACAAAAAGGATGGCGTGCTCGATGAGATTGCGCTTGCGGTCGGTACTGGTCGCAAGTTGCAGAAGCCTTCCTTCGTCATCCCTATTCGTCTCGACGATCTTCCGTATTCGGATTTCCCCGAACAGCTCATTCGCCTGAATGCGATCAATTTCGCTGGGAATTGGGCGGACGGCCTGTCCCGGTTGCAGGACGCCTTGGAAAAGGCTGGCGTGCCTAAGGAAGAATGCGCTCCCGCGCACGCTTTCGATCAATGGAGATCGTTCCGCCTTCGTCAGAGCGGCGCAGTCGCGCAGGTGCCAGAACAGCTTTCGAGCAATTGGCTGCGTATTGTTGAGCTCCCTGCGCAGATCAATTTCTGTCGCTTCGCAGCCGACTCCAAAGCGGTGGCAAAGGCGCTCGCCGGGTTAGGCACACCCATCGTACCGCTCGATCGATTGGGGCTAACTTTCTCCGACGCGCCAAACATCTTGATGGATGATGCACCGTCGATCGGCGTGGAACACGCCTACGAGTTCGATCTTCAGAAATTCCTGAATGGTGAGCGCCAGACCGGACCTGAGGTGCGACGCGGCGACGCATCCAATATGCTCACGAACCTCCTGCGTCAGGCGTGGGAAAAATTCGCCAAGGATAGCGGCCTCCTGCCGTACGAGTTCGCCAACAGCACCGGCTGGTACGTGCCGCTCGATCTCATCGACGGAAATAAGGTCGGTTACGTCGATGGCGCTGGAAAGCGGCGGAAGAAATGGCTCGTCGGGTACAGCAAGAAGCGGCAGGTCTATTGGCACTTTGCCGTATCCGCATACGCCACCCTGGGCGATGATCCCCACTTCGTATTTCGACCGCAGGTTGTCTTCACTACGGACGGACGAACGCCGCTCGATAGCAAGGCGAAGGCTGCGGGGCTGCGTCGCAGCTTCTGCAAGAACTGGTGGAACGATCGCTGGTACGGCTTGCTGACGGCATTCGTCACCTATCTGGCGGGTGACAGTGAGCATATCCTGCTGCCGCTCGGGTCAGATAAAGTCGCACGCATTGAAGGCCGGCTGGTTTCCTTCGAGTCTCAATTGTCGATCGTCGGTGACTCAATCGCCATTTCGGATGACGACGAAAACGCGGATCACGACGTTGAGGCTGATGACCTCGACGATGGTGAAGACGTCTTTTTCGCCGATGAAATGGACGAGGGAGAAATCGCATGACTGCGCGGACGATCGTGCAACTCCCCGAGCCATTGTTGGGGTTTGGTTACGGCCAACAAATGGAGCATCCCAAGGATGGCCTGTTTCTATTCGGGCCGCTCGCAGACCACGCCAATCCTGCTGAAATGCGTATCGGTATCGTGGGTACTGCCGACTGCATTGCTAGCTTCCACGAGTGGTCGAAACGGATCAGGGGCTACATTCCTTCGGCTAACGCCGAGGTCGCACACCATGCAAGTTGGCCGGGCTTCCAAGCGGTGTTTGGGACGAAGTGGCCCGAGAAGGCACTTGTTGAACTGACAGTGGATGAGGCCCAGCTGAGCAAGGCCATCCGGATCGAAAATCGCCACGAGGCTATCTACAAGGCCGTATCTATTTTCGAGGACGCGATCCGGCGAAACCTTCGCCAGAATGAGGCGCCGCCTGCGCTGTGGTTCGTTGTCATCCCGGAAGAGGTGCATCGCTACGGTCGTCCGAAATCGACCATCCCGAAAGCGGAGCGCGGACAATCGACCTCGCTGTTCAATCGCAAGACCGCCCGCAAAATCATGGAGACAGGCAGCCTTTTCGTCGAAGAGCGTGAGGCGGCGGATATGTATCGGTTTGATCTGAACTTCCATCATCAGCTCAAGGCCCGGCTGCTGGAAAAGCAAGTCGTCTTGCAGATCGTGCGCGACACGACGCTCACGCCTGAGAAGTTCGTTGTCGATGGGCGGATGATCCGCACGCCGCAAGATCCAGCGACTGTAGCGTGGAACCTCTGCACGACGGCATTCTTCAAAGCGAGCGGCAAGCCTTGGCGGCTAGCTTCGGTGCGCCCGGGCGTGTGCTATGTCGGGTTGGTCTTCAAGAAAGATGAGACTTCGCCCGAAAGTGGCAACGCGTGCTGCGGCGCTCAGATGTTTTTGGACAGCGGCGACGGCGTGGTCTTTCGCGGCGCGGTCGGCCCTTGGTATTCTAAGATCGGCGAGGAGTTTCACCTTTCTAAGGAGAAGGCGGCCGACCTCATGCGGCTCGTCGTGGATGCCTACACCGATATACACGGGAAGCCTCCCGCCGAATTGTTCATCCACGGCAAAACGCGCTTCAATCACGAGGAGTGGGACGGTTTCTGTTCGGTCGTTCCGCCCGAAACCAATCTTGTTGGCGTGCGCATCCGTTCAACGGGTGATCTGAAGCTCTATCGACAGGGCAAGAAGCCGGTGCTGCGCGGCACCGCCATGCTGGTGTCAGATCGGCGGGGCTACCTTTGGACGAAGGGATTTGTGCCGCGTCTGGATACCTATCCGGGCTGGGAAACGCCCAATCCACTGAGCATCGAAATCACTCGCGGAACGGGCGACCTTCAGCAGGTCATGATCGACGTGTTAGGGCTTACGAAGGTCAATTTTAATGCGTGCGTGTTTGCTGACGGTCTACCTGTAACGCTCAAGTTTGCGGACGCCGTAGGTGAGATTCTTACAGCCGCGCCGGTAAGCGATCTGCCGCCGCTTCCGTTCCGTCATTATATTTGAGTGGGAAACCCGCCCATTTACTGCACGACATTTACGCCTGCCGGACCAAGGAACATGCTCGGTGGATTCCCGTGTCGATCCTGCTCGGCGACGTACATCAGCAGCTTCCGCGCTCGCGTCACGCCAACATAGAACTGGCGCTTTTCGGCTTCGATTGCCTCGGGGGTACGAGCGCGAAAGAACGGAAACGATCCGCTTCTTAGGCCGATCAAAGCAACTGCATCATATTCCCGGCCCTTTGCGTAGTGGATGGTCGATAACCGCAGCGCACGGGTCGGGCTGGCAAAGAGTCCCAGATCGTCAATGCTCAGGTTCGCAGTGTCGATCTCCTGACGAACCATATCGGCCTTCATTTCTTGCACCGACGCGAAGAATAGGCCCGCTTGCTGCGCGCCGACATAGTCGGCGTCCTGCAGAATCCGCCCGGTGCTCGTCGACATCGCGTCAAGCCAGGCGAGAGCGCCGCCGCCGGGCGCGGCAAGGCGCTCAGCCTCGCGCAATAGCCTGATGATCACGCGCCTTCCGTCGTATGAAGAAATGTCGAGCCGTGCACTGCCGGTGAGTTCCTGGACTGCGTGGAACAACGCTCGCTCAAGCTGGTGCGTCGTCTCGGGGTTGGGATCAGTTACCGCGCCGCACAGCTGTTCGGCTAACGCCGCGAACAGACGCGAGCGGCGATAGGGCCGAGCTCCGGGACCGACAACGGGCGTCCCAAAGTCGCGGAGCTGTCGCGACAACGCGATGAGCGATTTCCAATCCTTCGCCAAGATCGTCGCCGATCCTATGGGTATGTTCTGCGCCGCCAAGGCCGGTAGAAAATTCTCGGTAATGGCGGCGAAGGCTGACACGCCCCGTATCAGGAACGGGTCCACCGGATAATCTCGGTCTCTGCCGACGGCGGCCATTGCGGGAACCCGCCCAAACAGACGCTCGGCGTGATTGACCACGCGCTGACTGGAACGAAAGTTTCCAAACAGCGACAGATCGGTTCGAGCACCAATGTCATTTGCGAACGGCGCAACCAACTCCGGGCGGGCACCGGTGAAGCCAAAAATGGATTGGTGAAGGTCACCGACCGCAAAGAACCGTGACCGACCCGTTCGATGGAGCAGCCGCAGGATTTCGATTTGAAGTTCCGTCGTGTCCTGAAATTCGTCGATCAGGAACCATGGGTATCGAGCGCACAGCCCAGCGGCGATCACCGGATAGTCACGCAGGAGCTGATAGGCTCCGTAGATGATGCTGTTGAAAGTGATGTAGCCGCGTGCCTGACACTCGGCCCAGAAGAACGGCGCGGCTCGGGCGACGGCGTCGTTTTCGGCGGCCTGACCAACAATCTGCCCATTGGAATCAAGGGACAGATTCTCAAACGCGTCTAGGTCGTTGATCGTCAATTGCAGCAAATTCACTTGCGCGGCGGCAGCGCCGCATATGAGGTCAAAATCAGGATTCTCGCGCGTTAGAATCCTTCGCCAGGCCGCCAAATCCGGCCGCAACCATCCAAACGGCCTGACCACATCATTCAGGCAAAACGCATGGATGGTTGAGACGACGAAGTGGCGCTCGTCATCTGGCTGCATCTGCTCACGTGTGCGTTGCTCGATTTCCTGAACGGCGGTGTTCGTATAGGTGATGCAGCAGATTTGCTTGGGTGATCCTCGGACGCCCTCGATTTCAGCGACCAGCTTGGCGATCAGCGTGCGCGTTTTCCCGCTGCCGGGGCAAGCGGTGAGCATCATGTTGCCGCCGTGCGCGACTGCCTCTGCCTGTTGGGGAGTGAGGCTTGTCACGACTTACTCCCGCAGCCAGTTCACGGCGTCGATAATGTATTGGGGCAGCGCGCCCGCCTGAGCCACATGGCGATTGGCGACCTGTGCAAATCGACCTTTGCCGAAACGCTTGGCCGTGCGCAGCACCTTGTCTTTGACGGCTTCGGGTATTGCGCCGCCGAGTAGCTGGTGCATTTCCAGATCGCCGCGAATACGCGGCGCGCCTAGATCGCCAGCCGTTGCAATGAGCATCCCCAGATTCTGCTCAAGCGTGATTTCACGCTCAAACGTCGTCGCGCCGACAAACACGCGAACATACGGGCCAACGAGCTCTGCGAGGTTCGGCCGTATCGGCACGTCGTCACCCTCCGGGACTGCTTCCGGCTGATCAGCGTCGCCAACGATGGCGCATTTCTTGGGTAAGCAGCCTTCTGCGAAAAGGCGCGAGAACGGCCCGAAATGGACACCGTGCACGGCGAC
>NZ_LSKG01000100.1:0-73006 GCF_001557005.1 Sphingomonas sp. CCH15-F11
CCCGCACTCCGCTAATTTACGCCGCGACCTGTGCCAAATGTTCTGACGACGGACATCGGCAAGAACAACGAAATCTATGCGACGGTCCACCGCGATGTCGGGGGCAAGAAGGTTGCCGACGGGGCGCGTATCGACACCGCGCCTGTTGATCAGCCGCACGATTACGGCGTGCTCGTCACCCCGACACAGATCGTCTGGTACGTCGATTCGCGCGAGGTGCGCCGCACCGCCAACACCGATTTTCATCGCCCCGCTTATATGCTGCTCAATCTGGCGATCGGCGGCGACTGGCCCGGCGCGCCCGATGCCCGCACCCGGTTTCCGGCGCGGATGAAGATCGATTGGGTTCGTGCCTATGCGCTGCGCGACGCCGGAGCGGCGCGGTGATGCACGCGGGGGAGGGGCCTGGTGGCCAGTGATGCAGCAGGGTTGCCGCGCGCCGTCCGTTTCGACGAAATCGAAGGGTTGCGCGCGTGGCTGGCCTTTGCGGTCGTCGGCTGGCACGTCGTCCAGTATACCGGGCTCAACGCCCGCTTTGCCCTGCTCGCGTCCAGCGGTGGCGTCGCGCATCTGGCGGTCGAGCTGTTCATCATCGTCAGCGGGTTCGTCGTAACCCATCTGCTCGCGATGCGGCGCGAACCCTATTCGGGCTATCTGGTCCGGCGCGCCTTTCGGCTGTTTCCGCTTTATCTGGCGTTGGTGCTGCCGGGGATAGCGACGACCGCACTCGGCGCGCAGGCGGTGATGGCGGTGCCATGGGCCGATGACCCCGGCTTCGCCTATCGCGATACGCTGGTCGCCACCTATCAGAGCCAGCAGGATGCGTTCCCGGTCCATCTCCTCCTCCACCTGCTGCTGTTCCAGGGGATCGTGCCCGATTCGGTGCTGCCCTATTCCTCGGCGGTCATGCTCGGCCCGGCGTGGAGCCTCAGCCTCGAATGGCAATTCTATCTGATCGCGCCGGTGGTGATCGGCTGGCTGGCCGACCGGCGTCGCGCGGCGATCATGGTCGCGCTGCTGTTGGGCGCGGTCGTCGTCGAGCAGGTGGGCCTGTTGGGCGACTACCGCCTGATGAGCGTCTTCCCGGCCGCCGCGCATCTCTTCCTCGCCGGGATCGCCAGCCGGCTGTTGTTCGAGCGCGCCGTCCGGATCCGCTTTTCGCCGGTTGCCGCCGCCCTCGTCGGCGTAGCCTTGGCCGCGGCGGTGCCGGCACTCGCGGCTATCGGGCTGTGGGTCGCCTTCTATGCATTTCTGGCTGGCCGTGGTGCGGTCGAGCGGACCACCGCCGTCGATCGCGCGGCGGCGCGCATCTGGTCGGCGATGTTCGGATCGGCGGCGGCGCGCTGGGTCGGCGCGCGCTCCTATGGCATCTATCTGGCGCATTGGCCGGTGCTCCAGGTCACGTTGTTCCTGCTGCGGGACACGATCAGCGCCGATACCGCGCTGGCTGCGCTGACCCTTGCGGCGATCGTCGTTCCGGCCTCGCTGGCGTTGGCTGCGATCCTGCACATCGCCCTCGAACGGCCGATGATCCGGCTGGGCGCGCAGATCGCCGGACGCCGGGCGCGACAGGGCATGGTGCCGGCAACCGCAGGTCGCGATGCCGGAAAGGCGGGTTGACGTGCGCCGCCGTGTCGCCATCGATCCGCGGCAGAGCGTCGCGCGCGGGGCCGGCATAGCCCTCGGCCTGCTGCTCGGCCTCTTCGTTCTCGTCGATCTTCTGTTCCGGCCGTCGTTCGTCGCGGTAAATCCGGGTTCGGAAGCGTCGACGCATGAAGTGCCGGTGCTGGTGTCCGTCCTTCATTTCGCGATCAACCTGCTGCTGATCGTCCCGCCGGCACTGGCGGCGTTCATGGCCCGTCGACAGCTTGAGGCCCGGCGTCTCGCGCCATTCGCCCTGCTCGCCTTCGGGCTGGCGGCCGCGGTGATCGCAAGCCTGCTGGCCAACCCCGACCCGCGCGCCATCGCCTATGCGCTGATCCTGATGCTCACGCTGCTGGCGGGCGCACTCTTCGCCGCGCTCCCGCATGGCCGCACCATCGGCTTCAACAGCTTCATGGCGACCGTCGCGCTCAGCTGCGCGGCGTGCCTCGTCATGGCGGTCGCGTTCAATGAATATAGCTGGGGCCGGCTCGCGTCGCGGGCGGGGCCGACCTATTGGGGCATGGTGGCGATCATCGCGGTGGCATGCAGCGCGGCGGTGCGCCAGATGTGGCTGCGCGTCGCGATTATCGCCGTGGCGGTGCTGACGATGGTGCTGGCGTCGGCGCGCGGCGCGATGGTCGCCAGCATCGTCGCGATTGGGGTGATGGTCCTGATCGCCTTTGCACGCGCGCCCGAGCGCCGGCGCGGATGGTATCTGGTTGCCATGGTCGGGCTGGTACTGCTCGTCCCGCTGGTCGCGGACCAGTTCGCGGATATTCTCCTCAAGCTCAACGATCCGCGACGCGGCATCGGATCCGGGGCGACCGGCCGCGCACTCGCATGGAGCGAGGCATGGGCGCTGTTCGCCAACGATCCGCTGCTCGGCATCGGCTATCGCCAGCACGAACGCTACATCACTGCGGCAACCTCGGCGCATCAGGCGTATCTGGCGGTGCTGGCCGAAATCGGCATCATCGGCTTCGTCTTCTATGTGCTGCTCGTCATCGGGGGGGCCGTGCGCCTGACCATCGAAGCGGCGCGCACGCGCGATCTCGGCACCTCGGCGGGGGCGAGCTTTCTGTGGAGCTATGCGGTGATCGGCTTCTCCGAAAATCTCGCGCTGGCGACAGGCCTCGTCATGCCGTTGGTGATGATGTTCGTCGTCGCACGCGCATGGGCATCGGTCGCACCGGCACGGCGCGCCCCGCGCGGTACCGCGAGCGCGAGCGCGAGCACGCGTGCAAGACCCGCGGCCAACCACGGCGGATAGAGGCTTGCGCTCGCTCTTGCTGCAGCGCAATAGGAACGCGGTGACCAGGAGCCCGATCATGCCCGTCGAACGCGATATCCGGACACCGTCGCAGATCGGGCTGGGTTGCGCGCGGGTCGGATCGTTCAACAATCCGCAGACCCTGGCCGAAAGCCGTGCGCTGATCGCCCATGCGCTCGAGCTTGGCGTGACGGTGCTCGATACCTCGAACATCTATGGCCAGGGTGACAGCGAGCAGCAGATCGGCAAGGCGATCCGCGGACGCCGCGCGCGCGCGTTCGTCGTGACCAAGGCAGGGCGGGGCTTCTCGCCGCGCATGAAATTGCTCCGCCCGTTGAAGCCGGTGCTGCGTCCGCTTCTGGCGATGCGGCGCGGGTCGACCGGAGCGACCGCCGGCACCGGCGCGGTGACCGCGCGACGCGAGGGCGAATTGCGCATGGACTGGAGCCCCGCGGCGATCCGCGAGAGCCTGCACGGCTCGCTGCGCCGCTTGGGCATCGAACAGGTCGACGGGTTCTTGCTGCACAGCCCGCCGGCATCGGTCGCGGGCGACGCGGCGCTCGGATCGACGCTCGCCGCGCTCAAGGCGGAGGGCAAGGTCGCGCATTTCGGCGTGTCGTGCGACGATATCACATGCCTGCGGGCCGCATTAACCCTGCCAGGCCTGTCGCTGCTTCAGCTGCCATGGGATGTCGTGGCCGCCATCCGCGACACGGACGAAGGCGCCGCGATCCGCGATCGGGGGATACAGGTGATGGCGCGCGAGGTAATTCGGCTTCAGCCCGACGTCGCGCCGCTCGATGCGGTGCGCCATGCCATCGCCGAGCCGCTCGTCACGACGGCGCTGGTCGGCACGACATCACCAAAGCATTTGGCGGCGATCGCCGCGCTCGCCTGAATCACATCCGGGAGGCGACACGTCTTGATTACCGATATTCGTAGCGCCGGGCTGCCCGACAGCATCGAATGCGACGTCGCCATCGTCGGCGCGGGGGCGGCGGGCATCGTTCTCGCGCTTGAACTCGCCAGGGCCGGACGCGACGTCATCGTTCTGGAAGCGGGCGGCGACAAGTTCGATCCGCTGAGCCAGGCCTTTTATCATGCCGAAGCGATCGCGCCGGACACGCATGGGCCGGTGCACATGTTCCGGCGGCGCGTGCTGGGCGGCTCGACTTCGGTGTGGGGCGGGCGGTGCATTCCGTTCGATCCGATCGATTTCGAGACGCGGCCGTGGATGCCCTATGCCAAATGGCCGATCGGCTATGACGATGTCGCGAAATATTATCCGCGCGCGACCGAATACACGCATTCGGGCCCGGCAATCTTCGATGCCGGCGCGGCGTTGCCGGGCGAACCTGCACCAATGGTCGGCGGGGTCGACTCGCCCGATGTCGTACTCGATCGAATCGAGCGGTTCAGCCACCCGACGCATTTCGGCGTCGAATATCGCGCGATGCTGGAACGCGACCCGCATATCCGGCTGTTCCTGCACGCGCCGGTCGAACGGATCCTGACCCGCGATGTCGGCGCGACCGCGGCGGGCGTGCGCGTCCATGCCGGCGGGGACCGTCGGATCGACGTCATGGCACCGTGCGTCATCCTGGCGACGGGCGGCCTGGAAATTCCGCGCCTGCTGCTTGCTTCGGATCAGGACCGGCCAAAGGGGCTCGGCAATGAACACGATCTGGTCGGCCGCTTCTATCAGGGTCATATCGAGGGCGAGTTCGGTACGATCGCCTTTACCAAGCCCACCCGCTCGGTCCGGCTGGACTATCAGCAGTCGCCCGAGGGCATCTACTGCCGTCGCTACATCTGGCTGTCCCCCGATGCGCAGCGGCAGCACCAGCTCGCCGGTATCGTGTTGCGGCCTGCGCATCCCAACATCGTCGATCCGGGGCATCGCCATCCGGTCCTGTCGGCAATGTATCTGGTCAAGAACTACATCGTCCCCGAATATGCGCGAAAGCTGACTGCGCTCGAATATCAGGAAGCGATGGGGCTCAGCGGCTCACACCTCGGCTTCTGGGCCGCGCACGCGCGCAACATGGTGCTCGGTGCGCCCAAGCTGATGATGTTTTCCCAGATGTGGACGCGCAAGCGCATCCTGTCGAAACGCAAGCTGCCGTCGGTGGTTCTGCGCGATCCGCGCGAAGTCTATCCGGTCGACCTCAACGCGGAGCAGGAGCCGAATCCCGACAGCCGGATCACGCTCGGCGATGCGCGCGACGACAACGGGATGCGCCGCATCCGGATCGACTGGCGCACGACCGAGGGCGACCATCGCCGGCTCGCGGCGGGG
This sequence comes from Sphingomonas sp. CCH15-F11, assembly GCF_001557005.1. Taxonomy (NCBI): domain Bacteria; kingdom Pseudomonadati; phylum Pseudomonadota; class Alphaproteobacteria; order Sphingomonadales; family Sphingomonadaceae; genus Sphingomonas; species Sphingomonas sp. CCH15-F11. The sequence goes on from NZ_LSKG01000100.1 coordinate 5,214, forward strand.
CTGAGGGTAATGGCCGCCGCGTTCGCGGACAGCCACACCGCCAGGCTCAACTTCTCCGATCGCGACTATGCGGCGGCGGCGGCGCGACTGGTGCCCATCGGCGGCCATCACATCGGCACCGCACGCATGGCGGAAACGCCGCAAACGGGCGTGTGCGACGCGAATTGCGAGCTGTTCGAGACGCGCGGCGTGTACATCGCCGGGGCGGCGGCGTTCAGCACGTCGGGCTTCGCGAACCCGACGCTGACCCTGATCGCACTGGCGCTGCGCCTCGCCGATCATCTCAAGGCGCAGCCGCGCTAGCGGCCGGCCGGGCGGCACCCGTGCAAATGGTCGCCGGTCAGTCCCGCGACTTGGCCGGCGCCCAGGTCTGGTAGGTCAGGCCGCGCAGCGAATCGACGATCCCGTAGAATGTCGCGACGATCGACTTCAGCACTTCGGTCAGCGTGACGAACGGCTGCAGCTTCACTTCGCCGAGCGCGATGGCGATCCCGCCCAGCAGCGCGAACAGGCCGATCAGCGCCCATTGGCCCGCCAGCGCCAGCGCCAGGCCGCCGAACGTAACGAAGATCGTCAGCCACAACAGGCCGAACCAGCGCAACAGCTTGTGCGCGACATATTTGTAGACGTCGGCAACGCCGAACCGCGCGCTGATCATCGGCCACAAATAGCGGTGGGTGTTGAAGGCGCGGCAGGCGATCCGGCGCTTGCGGCGGAATTCGTCCGACGACGACGTCGCGTTGCGCTCATAGGCGATGACATCCGCGGCCTGCACCAGCCGCTTGCCGTTCAACGGCACTGCCATCGACACCGTCATGTCGTCCAGCAGGTGGGGCGGCACTTCGGGATACAGGTTGCGACGGGTCGCGAAGATCGATCCGTCCGCGCCCATCAGCGATCCGCAGCGGGATTCGAGCCGCTTCAGCCACTCTTCCAGCCGCCAGTAGAGGCCGCCGACCCTTGCCGTCGCGCTCGCATCCTCGTTGGTGTAATGGAGCGTGCCGGCGACGCCGCCGACTTCGGGATCGGCGAAATAGGTCGCCAGCGCCGGGATCGCGTCGGGCTCGAGGATCACGTTCGCATCGGTGAAGATGCAGATGTCGCCGCGCGCGACGGCGGCCATTCGCGCCATGCCGACCGCCTTTCCAGTCCGCTTTTCCGCCGCGATCAGCGAGATGATGTCGCTCGCTTCCTCGATGAGCTCGCGCGTGCGGTCGGTGCTCAGGTCGCAATAGGCGATGATCTCGATCTGGGGGTGGCGCTGCTTGATCTCACGCAGATTGGCGATTTTCGCGGGAAGCGCGCGCTCCTCGTTATACGCTGCGAACACCAGGGTCGCCGAGAGCGGCTGGGTCGAGTTCATGCGCCGCACCGGCCGCTCCGCGAAGAGATAGAGGGTCAGCGGGTAGAAAATGTAGGGATAGAGGAACAGCAGCAGCGCGGCGAAGGCAGTCAGCGCAAAAACCGTCATTCCCGAACCCCGTCGAACATTGTCCACATTTTCGTCAGCGGCTGCACGGCCGCCATCGAGATCCACGCAGGCGTGCGCACCGCCGACGAGGATAGGGATTTATTGCTGCACCTGCGAGCAAAAACGTCGGTCATCTGGCACGACCCCGCATTTTGTCCGACACACTCGCCCCCCGTCTTGTCCAAGTTCCTGTCGAGTTTCCGGAAAATGGCTCGGGCGCGACATCGAAGCTTGATTGCGCCTTAACCACATCCTCCAACTCGACGCTAAATTCGCACTGTTAGCCCGTCATCACCCTTGCGGTGGAGACTGGTATGCGCGTGACGATCCGAGTGGCGACGGCGCTGGCAGCAGTGTTTGCGGGCAGCATCGCACACGCCGCAGAACGCGGTCACATGGCGAGCGGCGACGCGGTCGCCGCGCCGACGGGCTATGCCGAAATGTGCGCGCGCGCGCCGGCGCGCTGCCGTACGGCGTCGTCCGCAGACACGAGATCCGCCCCCATCGATGCAGATCAGATGCGGCTGGTGCGCCGGATCAACCGCCAGGTCAATCGACGCGTCGTGGCGCAAGCGGACGTCGGCGAGCGGTGGCAGTCGGCGCTGAACGAAGGCGGCGGGATCGGCGATTGCGAGGATTTTGCGATCGACAAGCGCAACCAGCTGCTGCGCGCAGGGGTGCGCGCCGACCAGATGTTCTTTGCGACCGCCTACATCCCGAGCGTCGGTCTTCACGCCGTCCTCGTTGTGCGAACGCACAAGGGCGACATGGTGCTCGACAACCGCAGCGACTGGGTCCGTCTGTGGTCGAAAACCGGCTATGTCTGGCTCGCACGACAATCGCTGAATGATCCGCTGACTTGGTTCATCGTGACACAGCCCCGACGCGCCTGACTTGCACAAATTTGCGTTCTGCAGCATAGCCTGCCCGGTTTCACGAGTTCCGGGATCATGCTGTGAGTGTATTGAGATGGATTGCCGTGTTCGCGCTTGCACTCACGGGTTGTGCAGCGCAGCAGGCATACGCCCCCGGTAGCGCGGACGTCGCCGCGCAGCCCGAGGTGCGTCCGTCCGAATATGTCCTGCGGCCGGCGGACAAGGTGCGGATCACCGTATTCAACGAACCGACGCTGAGCGGCGAGTTCGTCGTCGATCAGGCCGGGACGCTCGCGTTGCCGCTGATCGGCGTCGTCAATGCGCGTGGCGTGTCGGTCGCCGATCTCGACAAGACGATCGAGGCGCGGCTGAGCGAGGGTTATCTGCGCGATCCGAATGTGTCGGTCGAAGTGCTCACTTACCGGCCCTTCTACATCCTGGGCGAAGTCAATCGGGCGGGCGAATATCCGTTTACGGACCGCATCACGGTGCTTCAGGCCATCGCCACGGCGCAGGGCTTCACCTATCGCGCCGATCGCAAGCGGGTGTTCATCAAGCGCGCGGGCCAGGACAATGAAGAGGTGGTTCCGCTGACCTCGACGCTGATGGTCGGCCCGGGCGACACGATCCGGGTGGGCGAACGCTATTTCTAGTAATGGACCGCCGCCGCTTCGCGGTGGTCCCGGCGTGCAGGAAGTGAACGACGGCGCCCGCCTGCGGGCGATCAACACAGGGGGCTTGGGATGTTCAGCGCACGCACTTCACGATTCGGCTTACGGTCTGCGGGCGTCGCAGCCGCTTTCCTGACCTTCGCCGCGCTGCCCGTGCAGGCGGGCGAGCAGGCCGCCGGCGACGCGAGGCAGGAACTGGTCGAGGAGATCCTGGTGCTCGCGCGGTCGCTGCCGGTCGACACGCCTGCGCGCGTGTTCGAGGCGCGCTTTGCGCAGGTGGTCGATGCGCGGCGCGACCAGTGCGACCTCGTCCTGGGGGCGTTGCTCGACGCACGCGGGCGCGTCCAGGTGCCTGCGGCCAGCGCGGCGCTGCGTGATCTCTACTCGGTTCTTCGCGGGTGCAGCGTGGGGACCGGGGCGACGGCAACCGGTTCGTCGGGGCTCGCGCCCATTCCGTCGTTCAGCGTTGGCGGCGGCAGCGATTATCGCGATTGAGTGGCGGCGCCTGCGTCCGTCGATGCTCTGTCCCAGAATTTATGAGGAAGCCGTGAGCGCGAACACCAAATATCTGCTGTCGGCCGGCGCGGCGCTCGTCGCCATCGTGTCAGGGAACAGCGCGCTTGCCCAGTCGCAGGCGCGAACGGAGAACGAGATTTTCGGTCCGTTCCTGGGCACGAACATCCCCTTTCAGGTCAATCGCGGCCGCAACGAGGGCGTGCTCGATCGGGCACGCCCCGAATATCAGCCGATCGGCCTGCCGGTCAGTACGCTGACCCTCTATCCGTCGCTGACCACGGGCATCGGGGTGTCCGACAATATCGACGGGGCGACCGTCGATCGGCAGAGCAGCGTGTTCTTCGCGATCGACCCGACCGTGCGCGTCGAAAGCAACTGGAACCGCCACACGATCACGGTCAACGCGGGCGGTGCCTTTCGTTTCTTTACCGAGCGGTCGGCACGGGATGAGGAAAATCTCTTCCTGAACGCTGATGCGCGTTACGATCTGGGGGGGGACAGCAACGCCGTCACCTCGTTCCGGGTCCGCCGCGGATATGAGGCGCAGTTTTCGGGTACCTTCCCCGCCGACTCGGTACGACCGATCGAATATGTGACCGCCACCGCGCTTGCCCGCGGCGTGTATCAGGCGAACCGGTTCCGGTTCACCGTGGCGGCGGACGCGACCAGTTTCGACTTCAAGGATGTCGAGGGCGCGCGCAACACGATCATCGATCAGGACTTCCGGGACCGGAACGTCTATCGCGGCAGCGGTCGCGTCGAATACGCCTTCAATCCCGATGCAGCCGCCTTCGTCCAGGCCTCCTATGGCACGACGTCGTATCAGCGGCCGATCATCGGCTTTGCCGACAATCGTGACGGCGACAGTTTCGAAGTGCTGGCGGGGACCACGTTCGACCTGGCGGCGCTGGTGCGCGCGACGGTCGGCTTCGGCTATATCGAGCGGTCGTTCGATTCCCCGCGGTTCAGGGATTTCTCCGGCTTCGCCTATGACGTCCGGCTGGAATATTTCCTGTCCCCGCTCACCACGATCACCGCCGTGGCCAATCGGACGGTGCAGGATTCGATCGTGGCGCAATCCAGCGGCTTCTTTGCCAACACCTTCCGGCTGCGCGCGGACCATGAGCTGCTGCGCAACGCCCTGCTGTTCGGGCAGGTGAATTACCAGATCAACGATTTCGTCGCGCTCGACCGCACCGACAATCTGCTCGAGGCGAGCGCGGGCGGGCGCTATCTCGTCAACCGCAAGCTCAGCCTGGGCGCAAGCGTGTCCTATCTCGACCGCGACAGCACCGGCACGGCGATCGGACAGCGGTTTAACGAGTATCGCGGCGTTGTTTCGGCCACGGTGCATTATTGATCGGCAGCAGGCCCCCCGGCGTATTGAGGGATGAAGGACGTATGAATCGAGTCGATGCGACATTTGCCGAATCGGGTGAGATGGTGGATTCGGGAACGGATGGCGCAAGCCTGGGAATTCGGCAGCTTTTCGACATTCTGGTCCGCCGCTGGCTGCTGATCGCCGGGATCACCGTCGTCGTGCTGGCGGCCGCGATTGCCGGAACCTTCTTCGTCACGCCGCAGTTCGACGCCACCGGGCGGATGCGGATCGACCCGACCGAGCGGTTGATCACCGGCGAGAACGAACAGCGCAGCAATTCGCCCCAGGCCGACCAGTCGCGGCTGGACACCGAAGTCCAGATCATTCGCTCGCGCGGCGTCGCCGAGCAGGTGGTGCGCAACCTCAACCTGGCCAACAACGAGGATTTCGTCGATCGCGCCACCTATGCGCGCGGACCCGAAGCCGTCGTCGAGGAAGCGATCACCAGCCTGCGCAACCGCGTCGACGTGTCGCGCGAGGACACGAACTACATCGTCAACGTGACCACCCGGCTGTCCGACCCGGAACTGGCGGCGGCGGTCACCAACGAGCTGATGCAGCAGTATATCGACACCAGCGTGCGCCGGCGGACCGGGGCGGCCGCACAGCAATCGCGTTTCCTGGACGATCGGCTCAACACGCTGGCAAGCGAGCTCCGTCAGCTCGAAGCCCAGATCGCCAGCTATCGTGGCCGCTCCGGCATCGTCGAGGGCGGGTTGGCCGGCACGGTCACCGATCAGCAGATCGCGCCCTTGTCGACTCAGCTGGCCCAGGCCGAAGCGCAGGCGGCGGCGGCGCGTGCCAATCTTGCGGCCGCGCGCGAACAGACGGATCGCGGCGCGATCGGCGCGGTGTCGAGCGTGCTCAGTTCGAACGTCATCGCCGATCTCCAGCGTCAACGCGCCGAGGCATTGCGCGAAAAGGCGGAGATCGACGCCCGCTACGGCGATCGCCATCCGGAATCGATCCGGGTAACCCAGCAATTGACCTCGATCGACCAGTCGCTGCGCGAGGAAGCGCGTCGCATCGTCGCCGGACTCGAATCGACAGCGCGGTCGGCCGAGGCGAGCGCGGCGAGCCTGCGCAACCAGCTTGCCCAGCTGCGCGGCCAGCAGGCGGCGGACAATCGCGCGAGCGTGACCGCGGAGTCGCTGGAGCGCGAGGCAAAGGCGAAGCAGGCACTGTATGAACAGTTGTCGCTGACCGCGCAGCGCACCGGCGAAGAGCAGCGAAATCGCGAATCTTCCGCCGTCATCATCGAACAGGCCGTTCCGCCCCTGGAACCCAGCGTACCGAACAAGCCGTTGTTCGCGGTCCTGGGTGCGATCATGGGGATCATCCTCGGCCTGGCGGCGGCGCTGGTCGTCGAGTTCATGACGTCGGTGATCCGCACGGCGGACGATATCGAATATCATCTGCGCATCCCGTTCATCACCTCGGTGCCCTATCTGAACCGGCGCGCCTTGCGCGGGGCCCCCGACGCGGTCGGCTATGTGGTCGACAATCCGATGTCGAGCTTTGCCGAAGCGATGCGCGCGATCCGCAACTCGCTGATGCTCGACGCGCGCGAGCCGCGCGTCATCGCGGTGCTGTCGTCGCTGCCCGGCGAGGGCAAGACCACGACGTCGGTCGGGCTCGGCCGAATCATGGCGATCAGTGGGGACAGCGTCATCCTGGTCGATTGCGACGAACGGCGCGGCGGGCTGAAGGGCATCGGCGTCGAGGGTGGCCATGGCGGGGTCGGCGCAGTGTTGCGCGGCGAAGCGCGCGCCGCCGACGAGATCATCCAGGACGACCGTACCGGCATGCACATCCTGCCGATGCGCACCGCGCCTTCGGGGACGGTGGATCTGTTCAGCGGTGCCGCGATGCGCAAGTTGATCGACGAGCTCCGCACGCGATACCGCTTCGTCATCCTGGATAATGCGCCCACGTTGGCGGTCGCGGATTCGCGGATCGTCGCCGCGCTCGCCGACACCTCGATCTTCGTGATCAAGGCGGAGCAGACCGCCGTTCACGCCGCCCGCGCGGCATTGGGCCTGCTGCGGCAGGACGGGAGCGACGTGATGGGCGCGGTGCTGTCGATGGCGTCGGTCGGGCGCCGCCGCCTGGGCAAGCGTGATCCATCCTATTACTACCACCGGTATCGCGAATATCGCGATGACTGATGCGAGGGCGCGGCGCGCGCCGTCGTGATGCGACCGAGGGAGACGCATCGGTGAGGGGAGCGTCGCCGTTGAGCGTGCCCGACGAAGCGGGTGCCGCGACCATGTCTGCGTCTCGGGCTGCGATTTTCCTGCGCTATGCGATGATCGGCATCCTGTTCCTGTGCCTGGGCGTCGCGGCCTTCGCCGTCATGCGGCAGGTCGAGCTCGATCGCTTTCGCGAAGCCAGCGGCATGGCAGCGGTGGCAGCGGTGCCCGACGACCGCCGCCGGGCAGCCGCCGCGCTGGCGGGATGCGGGGGGGCACAACCGGCCGAGATCATGCTCGCTTGCGCGACCGGGTATGCGGCGCTCGCCGCCAAGGCGGGGGAGCCGCGGGCGCGTGCGCAGGCGCTGGCGACTGGTCGCGCCTCGGTCCAGATCTTGTTGCGCGACGCGCCTCGCCGTGCCGATTTGTGGGTGCTGGCCGCCTACTTTGCGGCGCTGTCGGACCGGCGGCGCGAAGCCGTGTCCGACCTTTGCCAAAGCTATCGCCACGCCCCATTCCTGCGCGCGCAGGCGGAATGGCGGCTGTGGTTCGGCGCGCACGCATGGCCGACGCTGTCGAGGTCCTGCCGCGCCGCGCTCGTCGACGAAGCTTTGTGGTATCAGGAACTGGGCTATGAACGGCGCATGGCGACGCAGGCCGCGCTGGCGGGCACGCCGCCCTTCATCCTCGTGGCGCTGAGGGCACCAGGACGGGGTGGCGCCGGGCTTGCGGTGCGGGATGACGCATCGACTGGCCGATCGCCAGCCCGGCCATAGCTGCCGCCAGGGCCGCGACCGCGGGTACGTCGAGCGCAATGTCGATCAGCGAACATGCGATGATCCCGCCGCTGGCAAGCAGCATCCCGACGGCGGCGCCGCCGGGCGGACGGTGCCGCCACGTGCGGGCGACCATGGTCGCGGCGGTCGCGATGCTGACGGTCAGCAAGCCGACGAATGGCCAGCCATATTGAATCGCGGCGCTGATCGGCGATGAGTGCGCGGCACCGAAATTCCAGAACAGGCGCGCGGTGACCGGGTCGAGATGCGCGGCGTTGAGCGCGTCGAACGCACCATAGCCATAGCCGAACCATGGCGAGCCGGCGGTCAGGGCACCAAAGTGACGGATCGCCTCGACCCGGAGCCTCAGGTCGTCGCCCGTCATCGCGATTTTCGCGAACGATGGTCCCGTGACGATCAGGGCCGCGAACATGATGGCGACAAGAGCTGCGACGGTGCCCATCAGCGGCCAGCGCAGACGGTGGGTGCGCGCGCCGAGCTTGCGCACGATCAGGATTGCGACGCCGACGGCCAGCATCGCTGCGGCGGCGCGCGACTGCGTCATCGCCGTCAGCAGCGCGGCGAGCAGCAAAGCGGCGCCGTTGAACGCCAGCGCCGGCAAGGGCGGGTCGATCCAATATCGCTCGGCCGCATGCTGGATGTTGGCGATCAGGCGACCGGCGGCGAGGATGCCGATCGCGGCGAGCACGCTTCCCGCGGCGTTCGGATTGAGCAGCGTTGCCGAAAATCGACCGGCTTGCAGGCCTTTGTCGACGCCCCAAACATGTCCGGGTTCCGTCAGGTGCAGCCCCAGCGCCAGCACCATCCACGCCGCGCCGACAACCAGGAACGCGCGGCAGAGCGGGTCGAGCGAGCGGCTGCATCCGCCCACAATCAACCCGGTCGTCGCGGCACCCATCGCGCCCGCGAGCAGCACCAGCCCGACCAGTGCCGGCCGGACGCCGAGCGACAGCCCGCCGACACCCTGGTTGGCGACGCTGGCGATCGCCGCCCAGGCGAAGGCGGCGATTGCCGGCACGATGACCGCCGATGCCGGTTGCCACCAGCCCGGCGGGGGTTTGAGCCAGATCAGCGCAACCAGCGCGACGATCATGTTGGCCGTCGCCGCCTGGAGCCCGAGCATCTCGGTATTTGCGCCGAGGGCCGTGAGCTGGAGGAACAGGGCGACGATCAACGCCGCGCCGGTCAGCACGTCCGCACCCGGCCGGCGCACGTTGCTCGCGCCGTCACCGCGGTCATGCGTTGGAATGCGCGCACGCACCATGCGCGAACGTCGCATTTCAACTGTCCCGAATCGAGCGCATGATCCGTCTATCGCCCGCGCCGTGCGGCAAGTCACGCGCTACACGTCGCCACTTGCTTCTCGATTTGGGATGGTGTCCGGGTAAAGCTCCGTTTTGGTCTAAAGCGATGCATCCATCCGGACAAAGCGTGCGTAAATTTGTGGTAGGGTCGATGGCAAATCGATCGTCTTGGGGGTAAGGCGTTGTCGCCTGATCAGGTTAGTGAGTAGCATGACGATGAGCGGCGGCAGGGCGGGCCGGAATGTCGTATCGGCAACGGTCCGTGCTTCGGCCGGATCGACGGCGTCCCGCGCGATCAGCGAAAGGCGAAACCGGCCTTGATGAGCTTGATCGCACTCGGGGTCGTGCTGCTCGGCTTCGCGCTCCACCCCTTCGTGACCTATCCGCTGTCGCTCCTGGTCCTCCGCCCTCGATCGCGGCGTGCCGCGCCGCGACAACCGGCCGCCACGCGGCCGTCGGTCGCCATCTGCATGTCGGTGTACAACGAGCAGGACGTGGTCGTCGAAAAGGTGCGGCGCCTGATCGAACAGGCCGAGGCCTATGGCCCAGCGACGATCCATGTGTATGCGGATGGCTGCACCGACGACACGGTCGAGCTGCTCGCGCCCTTTACCGATCGCGTGAACCTGATCGCGTCCGCCACGCGGTCGGGCAAGACAGCAGGGATGGGGGCACTGCTGGCGGCGAGCGACAGCGAACTCGTCATGTTCACCGACGCCAATGTCCGTGCCCCCGTTTCGGCGCTCATCGACCTTGTCGAGCCGCTCCGCGACCCGACGGTCGGCTGCGTCACCGCGCGGCTGGTCTACAGCAACGAAGGGGAGACCGCGACGAGCGCGCTCGGCGCGCGCTACTGGCAGCTCGAGGAGTGGATCAAGCGCCTGGAGGACGAAGCCTATGGCCTGATCGGGGTCGACGGCGCGATGTTCGTCATCCGGCGGGAAAATTATCACCTGCCCCCGCCCAACCTGATCGACGACCTCTTTGTCTCGCTCAAGGTCCTCATCGACGGCAAGCGCGTGACGCGCGTGCCCCAGGTGACGATCACCGAGCGCAGCGCGACTGCGTCGGTCGAGGAACATCGGCGCAAGGCACGGATTGCGTGCCAGGGGATGAACGTGCACCGCGCGCTGTGGCCGGCGCTCCGCCAGATGCATCCGGTGCTGGTGTACGGCTATCTTTCGCACCGCCTGATCAAATGGCTGATGCCGTTCTTCCTGCTGGGTGCCGTCCTCTGCTTCGCGGCGGCGCTGGCGATCTATACCAGCCTGATGGCGGTCGCGGCCGGGCTGATCGGCCTTGCGCTTGTGTTGCTGATCGGAAATCTGGTGCGTGTCCGCATCGCGGAATTCGCGTGGAGCAGCATCGCCAGCCTTGCCGGCGTGGCGCGCGGGGTCGTGCAATCGCTGCTGATGCGCCAGACCTATACGGTATGGGAACCCGCCGCTTCAGTCCGCCAGCGGATCAACGACTGATCGGCGGGGTCGTCGGGTTCAGAACAGCCCGCGGACGGTCGCGATGATCGCGCCCCACAGCAGCACCGAACCACCGGCAATGACGCCGATCCGCGCGGCGCCGGGCCAACGGTCTTCGTGAACATGCACGTCGCCCGCATTGGCGACCATGATCTGGGCCTGGAGCGCGTGGACGGGGGACTGCCGGAACGCAGTGTCGAGGTCGGTCGGCGACAGGGGGTGGAGAAACTCGACCCCGATTGCGCCGGGCACGATCCGTACGACCCTGGCCTGTGCGACACCGACGCCGGGCAATCCGATCGTGACCTGGCTGTTCGGCTGGACCGCGAACTCGCCGGCAATCTTGCACCCGAGCCTGGAAAGATCCTCGACCATTACATTCTGCGGTGCGCCGTGCTGATCGCGAAACGTCGACGGACGATCGACGGGTTGGCGATCGTCGGCGCGGCGGCCGTCGGACGGTGCGACGTTCTGGGCGGCGCTGGTCAACATGCTCATTACTCCAACAGCGGCCCTCGCCATAGGGTGGCAAGTCTTGAGAAAGGGTGAAGCATCGCGGCGCGCCCGACGCTGGCGGCGCCCGAGCATGGCGGTGCGAGCGCATTCGGCAGCGACGATCGGCGGGCCGACACGACCAACCGGCCTTGTCATCCGACGAGTATGCCCGCGGCGTCGGACGATCCGGGTTGTAATTGCGATCAATATTTCGCAGGGGTGCGGCGCGTTGCTGCTGTGCAGCAAAAGCTGGGCGGACTTCGCGGCACAAGGGAGCTCTGAGAATGCGGATTGCAATGATCGGGACCGGCTATGTCGGGCTGGTATCGGGGGCCTGCTTTTCGGACTTCGGTCACGACGTCGTTTGCGTCGACAAGGACGAGAGCAAGATCGCCGCGCTGCACCAGGGCAGGATGCCGATCTACGAACCCGGGCTCGACGCGCTCGTCGCCAGCAACGTCGCCGGCGACCGGCTGCACTTCACGACCGACCTCGCCGAAGGCGTTGCCGGCGCGGACGCGGTGTTCATCGCGGTCGGCACCCCGTCACGGCGCGGGGACGGTCATGCCGACCTGAGCTATGTCCACGCCGCCGCGGCGGAAATCGCGCGCGCGATCACCGGCTTTACGGTCATCGTCACCAAATCGACCGTGCCGGTCGGCACCGGGGATGAGGTCGAACGAATCATCCGCGAAGCCAACCCCGACGCCGAGTTCGCGGTCGTGTCCAACCCCGAATTTCTGCGGGAAGGCGCGGCGATCGACGATTTCAAGCGGCCCGACCGCATCGTCATTGGCGGGCATGACGAACGCGGGATGCAGGTGATGCGCGACATCTACCGCCCGCTCAGCCTCAACCGCGCGCCGATCATCGAAATGTCGCGGCGCGGCGCGGAGCTGACCAAATATGCCGGCAACGCGTTTCTCGCGACCAAGATCACCTTCATCAACGAAATCGCCGATCTGTGTGAAAAGGTCGGCGCCGACGTTCAGGAGGTCGCCCGCGGCATCGGGCTCGACAACCGCATCGGCGGCAAATTTCTCCACGCCGGGCCGGGCTATGGCGGATCCTGCTTCCCCAAGGATACGCTGGCGCTGCTCAAGACCAGCCAGGATTACGATGCCCCGCAGCGCATTGTCGAGGCGGTGGTCATGGTCAACGACAACCGCAAGCGCGCGATGGGGCGCAAGGTGATCGCCGCGATGAACGGCGATGTCCGCGGCAAGACCGTCGCCATTCTCGGGCTGACGTTCAAACCCAACACCGACGACATGCGCGACAGCCCGGCAATCGCGGTGATCCAGACGCTGCAGGACGCGGGCGCGACGATCCGCGCCTATGATCCCGAGGGGATGGAACAGGCGCGCGCGGTTCTGGACGACGTCGTCTATTGCGCCAACGCCTATGAGGCCATCGACGGTGCCGACGCGCTCGCGATCGTGACCGAATGGGATGCCTTCCGCGCGCTCGACCTCAACCGCGTCAAGTCGCTGCTGAGCCAGCCGATCCTGGTCGACCTGCGCAACATCTATCCGCGCGCGATGGTCGAGGAGGCGGGCTTCACCTATCACGCGGTCGGTCGGTGACCGACCAGGCGGGTCCCGTCCTGGTGACGGGCGCGGCCGGATTCATCGGCCATGCGGTCGCGCACCGGCTGCTCGATCGCGGCGAGCGCGTGATCGGCGTCGATATCCTCAACGACTATTACGACCCGGCGCTGAAGGCGGCGCGGTTGGCCAATCTGACGGCGCGCGAGGGGTTCGCGTTTCATCGGCTCGACATTGCCGAGGCGGAGGCGATCGCGGCGCTGGTCGGCGACCATGGCGTCGTCCGGGTCGTCCATCTCGCCGCGCAGGCGGGGGTCCGCTACAGCATCGACAATCCGTTCGCCTATCAACGATCCAACCTTGCCGGCCATCTCGCCATCCTCGAGGCGTGTCGGCATGCGCCGGGCTTCGTCCACCTGGTCTACGCGTCGTCCAGCTCGGTCTATGGCGATCGTCCGCTCGAGGGTCAGGGGTTCAGCGAAACAGACGCGGCGGTCGATCCGGTATCGCTCTACGCCGCGACCAAGCGGGCGGGCGAACTGATGAGCCAGGCCTATGCCGCGCTTTACGGTTTTCCCCAGACGGGGCTGCGCTTCTTTACCGTTTATGGCCCGTGGGGCCGGCCGGACATGGCCTATTTCTCGTTCACGCGCCGCATTCTGGCGGGCGAGCCGATCGAGGTGTTCGGCGAAGGACGGATGGCGCGCGACTTCACCTATGTCGACGATATCGTCGACGGGATCGTCGGTGCGCTCGATCATCCGCCGGCCGCGGGCGGGCATCGCGTGCTCAACATCGGCGACAGCCATCCCGTCGGGCTGATGGACATGATCGCGACGCTCGAACATGCGCTCGGACGCGAAGCGATCAAGGTGATGCGGCCGATGCAGGCGGGCGACGTGACCGCCACCTATGCCGATGTCAGCCGGCTGAACGCGCTGACCGGCTATCGCCCCAGGGTCATGCTGGCCGAGGGGATCGAGCGGTTCGTCGCCTGGTACCGCGATTACTATCGGGTGTGAGCGGGGTACTCGCGCCCACATTAGGGCATGATGACCTTGCTCGGAATAAACTTCCGTCACCCCGGCCTTGTGCCGGGGCCCACGGTGCCACAGGTCACAACCGCCAGGACTGCGCGGCCCGGTAGACCCCGGCACAAGGCCGGGGTGACGAGGAAGTCATTGGAGAGCGAGTGACTCCAACGTCATCACGCTCCATCGCGTGATCCACTTTGGTTGAAGCGAATCACGCTCTTTTGTCTTTTATTTTCCTTTTTTTCCGTGTCGTCAGGTGATTCCACCTGACTTGAAAATGCTCTCGCCTACCCCCCGCCTGACTTCCGTTCGCTTCGAGCGAAGTCGAGAAGCGTTGGCCCATGCGGTGCAGCGCATCTCGACTGCGCTCGATACGAACGGCTTAAGTAAGACGCGCGCACGCAAACGTGCCGTCGCGGCCTCACCCCGCGACGAACGTCAGGCCGGCATGCGCGCGCAGCCGCTCACGCAGCGGTTCGGCCATCAGTCCGCCTGGGGTCCAGATGCCGCCCTTGCCCTCGGCCGGCACGTCGCGAACCAGGCAGATCGCACTTTCGGCGATCATCTTGCTGGTCGAACCATAGCCGGGGTCGCGGTCACCGGTGACGACGGCCTCGACACGCGCGCCGTCGGGCATCTCGCCGATGAACAGCAGGTCGTAATGGCCGCTGTCGCGCTCTTCCTTCGACGGGCCTTCGCCGGGCTTCGGTCCCTTGTCGCCGGCCATCGGATTCAGCTTCGCCAGCGCCTCGGCCGCGGCCTTGCCCATCTCGCCCAGCCCGGCGATGACCATTTCGTCATAGACGAAATCGGTGCCGTACGGGTGGCCGAGCAGCGCATTGGTGCGGTGAACATTCTTGGTATTGATCGGCGCCATGACGAACGGCGCGACCCAGCCGCCGACCGCCGCATCATATTCGGGCAACAGCCCCTTGGGCTGCGACGGCCCTTCGAAACCCGGGGTCAGCGCGAACGGATCGATCAGCAGCTTGAAGATCGACGGGTCTTTCGCGGCCGCGACCATCGTCGCCTTGGCGCTGGCAAAGGTGCCACCCGAAAACGTGCCCTTCATCGTCCGGATGCGACATTTGACGCGCGGGGCGGGCACGCCGAACTTGTCGCGCGCGGCCTCCTGAAGCGTGTAGACGCCCAGATCGAAGGGGATGGAATCGAAGCCGCAGGAGAACACGATGCGCGCGCCGCTCGCTTGCGCCGTCGCCGCATGGCGGTCGATCATGTGGCGCATCCAGGCGGGTTCGCCGCACAGGTCGACATAGGCCGTGCCCGCGGCCGCGCACGCCGCGACCAGATCGTTGCCATAGAGCTGATAGGGGCCGACGGTGGTGAGCAGCACGGTCGCGCGCGCCACCATCTGTGCCAGCGACGCGGGGTCGTCGGCATTGGCGGTGAGCAGCGGGATATCGGCGGGCGCGCCGATTTCGTCGCGGACTTCCTGCAGCTTGGTCAGCGAGCGGCCCGCCATCGCCCAGCGCAGCGACCCGTCGCCATATTCGCGCGCCAGATATTCGGCGACCAGCCGCCCGGTGAACCCGGTCGCGCCATAGACGATGATATCGAACTCGGCCATTTCCCTCTCCTCAGGCGGCTTCGTTGAATTGCAGCGCCGCCAGCCGCGCATAAAGGCCGCCTGCGGCGATCAGCTCGGCATGGCTGCCGGTCTCGACGATGCGTCCCTCGTTCATCACCACGATCCGCTGGGCGGCGCGCACCGTCGCCAGCCGATGCGCGATGACCAGCGTCGTGCGCCCGGTCATCAGCCGCTCGAGCGCATCCTGGACCAGCCGCTCGCTCTCCGCATCGAGTGCCGACGTCGCCTCGTCCAGCAGCAGCACGGGCGCGTCGCGCAACAGCGCGCGCGCGATCGCGATGCGCTGGCGCTGGCCGCCGGACAATCGCGCGCCGCCCTCGCCCAGAAAGGTGTCGAGCCCGCCCGGCAGCGCCTTCAGGAACTGCTCGGCATTGGCGGCGGCGGCGGCGGTCCACAGCTCCTCGTCGCTCGCGTCCCACCGGCCGTAGCGCAGATTGTCGCGTGCCGATGCGGCAAAGATCACCGTGTCCTGAGGCACCATCGCGATGCGGCCGCGCACCTCGGCCGGGTCGGCCAGGTGGATCGGCACGCCGTCGATGCGGATCTCGCCGCCCTCGGGATCGTAGAAGCGCTGGATCAGCTGGAACAGCGTCGACTTGCCCGCACCCGACGGGCCGACCACCGCCACCGTCTCGCCCGCGGCGATGTTCAGGCTGAACTGGTCGAGTGCCAGCACTTCGCGGCGGGTGGGATAGCGAAAGCTCACCCGGTCGAAGGTGACGGCGCCGGCGGGCGGTCGCGGCAGCGGAATCGGGTTGGCCGGTGCCCTGATCTCGGGCTCCTGCGCCAGCAGTTCCGCCAGCCGCCCCGCCGCACCCGACGCGCGCAACAGATCGCCATAGACCTCCGTCAACGCGCCGAACGACCCGGTGACCAGGCCCGCGGTGATCACAAATGCGGTGATCGCGCCGCCGCTGACCCGGCCGGCCGCGACATCGGACACCGCGTCCCACATGATCAGCGTGACCGCGCTGAACAGGATCGCGATGACCAGCGCCGTCATGATCGCGCGCGTCGCGAAACGCTGCTGCGCGGCGGCGAAACCGCGACTGACCGCGCCTTCGAAACGGTCGGCCTCGCGCCCTTCCTGGCCAAAGGCCTGGACGATCTTCATCGCGCCCAGCGTTTCGGCAGCCATCGCACCGATGTCGGCAACCCGGTCCTGGCTTGAGCGCGAGAATTTGCGCACGCGGCCGCCCAGCCAGACGATCGGCAGGACGATCACCGGAATGCCGACGATCAGGTAGAGCGCGAGCTTGGGTGCGAGCGTGAAGAGATAGATGACCCCGCCCACGCCCACCAACAGGTTGCGCAGCGCCACCGACACCGTCGTGCCGACGACCTGTTCGACGATCGCGGTGTCCGCGGTCAGGCGCGACGCGATTTCCGACGGGCGGTTCTCCTCGAACCAGCCCGGCGGCATGCGCAGCAGGTTGCGGTGTACCGCGGCGCGCATGTCGGCCACCGTCTTCTCGCCCAGCCACGACACGAAATAGAACCGCATCGCGGTCGCGCAGGCGAGCACGACGACGACCATCAACAGCCCCTGGAAATAGGGCGCGATGCTCGCCGGGTCGGAACCGGCGGCGAACCCGTTGTCGACGACCTGCTGAAAGGTGCGCGGCACCCACAATGTCGCGCCCGCCGCAATCAACAGCGCGACGATCGCCAATGTCAGTTGTACCGGATAGCGCAGGGTATAGCCCCACACGATCCGAAGGTTGCTGATCCGTCGGCCGGCTGCCGCGGCGGGGTCGCCATTGGCGCCTTCCGGACCGTTCGCCGACGCGGTGGGAAGCTGGACACCGGCGTCGGGATCGACGGCGCGCGCGGCGGGGGGCGGAACTTGATCTGCCATGGTGCCTTCCCGCCTAGCGTCATTGGCGGCGGCGGGAAACACCGTGCGCGCATTAAAACGCCAAATCATTCGGGGCAAAGACGATCATTGCGGGTTAATGCCTTTGCTCTATAGCGGTCGGGATCGTGCGCATGGGGCAGATGCGACGTGGGGAATTGGAAATCTGATGCTGTACGAAGGTTATGAACTGCAACGCTCGATGCTGGCCGGCGCAAGCGCACTCGCCAATTTCAGCGCCGGTTGGTTGCACAACCCCGCCAATCCCTTCGCTTATTTCGGCGGTGGCCCGGTGCTCGCCTCCGCGCTCGAGGTGTTCGCGCATGCTTCCGCGCCGCGCGGCAAGCCGCCCTTTGGCCTGAGTCACACGGTCGTCGACGGCCGCAGCGTCGCAGTCCACGAGGAAATCGTCCTCCAAAAACCCTTCGGTCAGCTCAAGCGGTTCGTGCGCGAAGGCGTGACCGGGGGTCCGAAATTGCTGATCGTCGCGCCGATGTCGGGGCATTATGCCACGCTGCTGCGCGGCACGGTCGAGCGGATGCTGCCGGTCGCCGACGTCTACATCACCGACTGGCGCGATGCCAAGCTGGTGTCGCTGGCCGACGGCAGCTTCGACCTCGACGACTATATCGACTATGTCATCGAATTCCTGAGCGTGATCGGGGCCGAAGGCGATCCGCGCGCGCACATGCTGGCGGTGTGCCAGCCGTCGGTGCCCTGCTATGCCGCGACCGCGATCATGGCGGCGGAGGATCATCCCCACCGCCCGCGCACCGTCACCCTGATGGGCGGGCCGATCGACACGCGCGAAGCGCCGACCGCCGTCAACACGCTGGCGACCGAGCGTCCGCACGCGTGGTTCGAGCAGAATGTGATCGCGACCGTGCCGATGACCTATCCGGGCGCGGGGCGGCGGGTCTATCCGGGCTTCCTTCAGCTCGCCGGCTTCATGACGATGAACCTGGGCAACCATCTGATCAGCCATTGGGAGATGTTCAAGCATCTGGTCGAGGGCGACGACGAGAATGCCGAGGCGACGATGGCGTTCTACGACGAATACCGGGCGGTCTGCGACATGACCGCGGAATTTTATCTCCAGACGGTGCGCGTGGTGTTTCAGGAGCACGCGCTGCCGAAGGGCGAGATGCTTCATCGCGGCAAGCGGGTCGATCCGGGCGCCATTCGCGACATCGCGCTGCTCGCGATCGAGGGTGAGCGCGATGACATTTCGGGGCTGGGCCAGACCAAGGCGGCATTGTCGCTTGCGACGTCACTGCCCGCCGCGCTCAAGCATTATCATATGGCCCCCAATGTCGGGCATTACGGCATTTTCAACGGATCGAAGTGGCGGACCCGGATCGCCCCGATCGTCGAAAAGTGGATGGCCGCGCACGCAGGCTGACGACGCTTCGCGGACCGGCGCGGGCGGGATCTAGTCGTAGCGCGTGCGCACGAACGCATAGCCGGCCGCAATTGCCAGCGCCCATATCCCAAGCACGATCGCAATCCCCGCGCGGCTGACGGGTCGTGTCGACGCGCGTTCGGCCTCCGCGCGATGCTCGGCGAGCTGCGCGCGCGGAATCATGCGCTCGAACAGCCAGACGCCCAGCGGGATGATCACCGCCTCGTCGAGCAGGCCGAGCACCGGAATGAAATCGGGGATCAGGTCGATCGGCGAGAGGGCATAGGCAGCGATCAGCAGGCCGACCAGCTTCGCTGCAATCGGCGTGCGCGGATCGCGCGCGGCTAGCCACACCGCGTGCGCCTCGACCCGGATGCGATGTGCAAAGCTCGGCCCCATGGCCGACGCATTGCGCGCGCGCTCGCCGGGGTCAAGCGGCCGGGACGCATGGCCCCGGCCACGCCATCTCAAAGCGCGGTTTCGACGTGACGACCCGCTTCGCTCGGCTTGATCTTCATGCCCGTCAGCATCTTGAACTTGCCGGCCAGCGATTCATCGCCTTCCCAGATTTCGGCGTCGATCAGGTCAAAGCGCATCATGCGCAGCGCCGGGTCCTGGCGACCGCCGTCGAACCACGCCTCGACCATGTTCGACCAGTATTTGTCGATCACCGCCGGGTCGGTTTCCTGAGTCAGCGTGCCGTGAATGCACGCGAAGATCGTATGGTCCTTCGCGACGAACTGCGCCATCGCCGGGCCACCGGGCGCGATGCGGTTGTCGTGGCGGGTGTAGAACCAGAAAGCGCTGTCGGCGTCCGGATCGAGCTGCGCAGTCATCGGCTCGGCATGATCCTCGCTCGCCATCAGCTTGATCATCACGAACGGGCTCGACGCCATCTTCTTCCACATCCGCTCTGCGACCTCACTGGCATCGCCATTCTGCATCTGGTCCATCGTCATGCTCCTGTCGTTGGGGGGGACAGGAGGGCAACGATCAAAGCGCGCGGCGTATCCCAACGGCACGCCTGAAACGAAGAACCCCGACCGCATGGACGATCGGGGTTCCGTTGAATCGTGTCAGATCGTGCGGTGCCAGACAGCGACCGGCGATGCCGGTGGCGTTACAGCACCTCGAAAAGCCCCGCCGCGCCCATGCCGCCGCCGACGCACATCGTCACGACGACATATTTGGCGCCGCGGCGCTTGCCCTCGATCAGTGCGTGACCGGTCATCCGGGCGCCCGACATGCCATAGGGGTGGCCGATCGAGATCGCCCCGCCATCGACGTTGAGCAGGTCGTTCGGAATGCCCAGCTTGTCCTGGCAATAGAGCACCTGAACCGCAAACGCCTCGTTCAGCTCCCACAGGCCGATATCGTCCATCTTGAGGTTGAAGCGTTCGAGCAGCGCCGGGATCGCATAGACCGGGCCGATACCCATCTCGTCGGGCTTGGTGCCCGCCACTGCCATGCCGACATAGCGCCCCAGCGGGGTCAGGCCGCGCTGTTCGGCGAGCTTTTCCTCCATCAGCACCGCAGCCGAGCTGCCGTCGGACAGCTGGCTGGCATTGCCGGCGGTGATGAACGCGTCGGGTCCCATCACCGGCTGCAGGCCGTTCAGCCCGGCCAGCGTGGTTTCGGGACGATTGCCCTCGTCCTTGGTCACCGTGACTTCGTGGTGGGTGACCTCCTTGGTTTCCTTGTTGGTCATCGCCATCGTCGCGGTGACCGGGACAATCTCGTCATCGAACTTGCCCGCTGCCTGGGCGGCGGCGGTACGCTGCTGCGACTGGAGCGCATATTCGTCCTGGCGCTCGCGGCTGATGCCGTACCGCTTGGCGACGATTTCGGCGGTCTGCAGCATCGGCATGTAGATGTCGTTGTGCATCGCCAGCAGCTCGGGATCGGGCTGGACGCGCATCTGCGGCGTCTGGACCAGGCTGATCGATTCGACGCCGCCGCCGATGGTGATGTCCATGTTGTCGACGATGATCTGCTTGGCGGCGGTGGCGATCGCCATCAGGCCCGAAGCGCATTGGCGATCGAGCGACATGCCCGCGACCGAGATCGGCAGGCCCGATCGCAGCGCGGCGTTGCGGGCGATATTGCCGGCCTGCGTGCCCTGTTGCAGCGCCGCGCCGAACACGACGTCCTTCACCTCGCCGGGATCGATGCCGGCGCGTTCCACCGCCGCCTTGATCGAATGGCTGGCGAGCGTGGGGGCGGGCAGATTGTTGAACCCGCCACGATAGGCGCGCCCGATCGGGGTGCGGGCAGTGGAAACGATGACGGCTGAACGCATGGTGATTCTCCTTAGGCAGCGGGGAAGCGAACGGCAGTCGCCTCGAGGGGAAGGTCGAGCGCACCGCAGATCAGCGCCACGCCATGATAAAAGCCAACAAGCTGGATGATTTCGATCACTTGTGCTTCGTCGAATACCGCGCGCGCCGCCTCCCATTCGGCATCGGTGAGCTTTTTGTGGTCCAGCAGCGCATCCACGGTGGCGATCAACACCTGCTCGTCCGCCGGCCATGCGGGATCGGTGGCGTCGCCATGGACCGTCGCGAAAGTCTGTTCCGGCGTCAGGCCCACATGCGCGGCGAAACCGGCGATATGCACGCCCCACTCATATTCGCATCCACAGCGTGCGGTCGTCCGGTCGATCACGATCTCACGCGCGCGCATCGACAACGGGGAATTGCGGTCGAGCAGCGAGCCGCCGCCGAACTTCTCCCACGCCCGCGCATGCTTTGCGAGCGTCGTGAACAGGACCAGCGGCTCGGCGCCGCGCATGAGCACCTTCATCCGCGCGTCGAACTCCGGCGGGTACGGGCGTTGCAGCGGTTCGACGCGGCTCATGCGGGGCGCTCCGTCATACGAAAATCTGGCTGATCCATTCGGCGATCAGCGCGGGCTTGTCTTCGCCTTCGATCTCGACCGTCACTTCATTCATCTGCTGCCATTGTCCGGGGCGCTTTTCTTCCAGAGAAACGAGCTTGAAATGGCCGCGCACGCGCTTGCCCGATCGGACGGGCGACAGGAATCGCACCTTGTCGCTGCCATAGTTGACGCCCATCCGCACGCCGGCGATCGCCGGCTGGTCGGTCGTCTGGCTCATCTGCGACAGCAGCGAAAGCGTCAGGAAACCATGCGCGATCGTGCCGCCGAACGGCGTCTGCGCGGCGCGGACGGGGTCGACATGGATGAACTGGTGATCGCCGGTCGCATCCGCAAACTTGTCGATCATCGCCTGGTCGACGGTAATCCAGTCGGAAACCCGCAGGCTGCCGATCCGCGCGCCAAGCTGCTCGATCGTGATCGTCTCCACGGCATTCCCCTCGCGGCGCTTTCGTTCCATAGCGCTCGCGAACGCAAATAGGCGGTCAGGGGCCAGTCCCGCAAGCCCGCCCAACCGGAAACAGGAAAATGTCGGAAGTCGTACCGTCATCCACCCGCAATTCCATGGCACAGCTGCATCGGGCGAGCGAACCCGACGTTCTAAAACCGCTGATCGACCGCGCGCGGCTGACGCATGATTCGCGTGAGCGGGTGATCGATCACGCCGGCGGGCTGATCGCCGATCTGCGCGCGGCGCAGAATCGCGGCTGGGTGAACCAGTTTCTGCAGGAATATCGCCTCAATTCGTCCGAGGGCGTCGCGCTGCTCAGCCTGGCCGAGGCGTTCCTGCGCGTGCCCGACCCCGAAACCGCCGACCTGCTGATCGCCGACAAGCTGGGCGACGCAGACTGGCGCGCGCACGCGGGCAAGTCGAACAGCGCGCTGGTCAATTCCGCCACCTGGGGTCTGGTCGTCGGCCGCGCGCTGGTGGGCGAGGGCGAGGCGGGGCCGTTGAAGCGCCTGCTCAGTCGCGCGGGCGAGCCGTTCGTCCGCCAGGCGGTCGGTGCCGCGATGAAAATGATGGGCGAGGTCTTCGTGATGGGCCGCACCATCGACGAGGCGATGCGCCGCATGAAGAAGCCCGAACATGCCGGCTTCACCGCCAGCTTCGACATGCTGGGTGAGGCGGCACGGACGAAGGCAGACGCCGAACGCTATTTCGAATCCTATTTCCGCGCGATCCGCGCGGTCGGCGGCGACCCGCGCGCCGGGCATTCGGTGTCGGTCAAGCTGTCGGCGCTTCACCCGCGCTACGAGGTTGCCAACTGGGATCGCTGCGTCCCCGAACTCGCCGACATGCTGGCGCAGCTGGCGTCGGAAAGTGCGGCGCAGGGCATCGCGCTGACCGTCGATGCCGAGGAGAGCGAGCGGCTGGCGATGAGCCTGGAGATCATCGGCCATGTCGCGCGCCGTCCCGAACTCAGGGGCTGGGATGGTTATGGCATGGCGGTCCAGGCCTATGGCAAGCGCGCACGGGCGGTGATCGACTGGGCCAACGGCCTGGGCCGGGTGATGAACGTGCGGCTGGTCAAGGGTGCCTATTGGGACAGCGAGATCAAGAAGACCCAGGTCGAAGGCTTGAGCGACTATCCGCTGTTCACGCGCAAGGCGGCGACCGACGTCTCCTACCTCGCCTGCGCGCGCGACATGCTCGACGCGCCGAACATCGCGCCCGCGTTCGCGAGCCACAATGCGCTGACGGTCGCCACGATCATCGAATGGGCGGGCAATGCGCGCGATTTCGAGTTTCAGCGGCTGCACGGCATGGGCGAGGGCCTGTATGAGCGGCTGGTGCGCGAGCATGGCTATAAATGCCGCATCTATGCCCCGGTCGGCGGGCACCGCGACCTGCTCGCCTATCTCGTCCGGCGGCTGCTGGAAAATGGCGCGAACTCGAGCTTCGTCCACCAGCTCGCGGATGCGGGGCTGAGCGACACGGAACTGCTCGCCGATCCGGTCGAGAAGATCGTTGCGGTGGGTGCATCGCGGCACCCGAGCATTCCCCTGCCGCGCGACCTGTATGGCGATTGGCGCAACAGCGAAGGCGTGGACCTGGCCGAGCGCGACGTGCTGGCGAAGGTGGCGAGCGAGATTGCCGCTAATCCCCTGACCTTCAGGGGAGGGGATGGGGGTAGGGCCGTGCCGCAAGCACCGCGCGGGGTGGATGGTTCCCACCCCAACGCCTCCCCTGAGCCGCAGGCGAGCGAAGCTCAACGGGAGGGGCTAGCGCAGTCATCCTCCACTCCGTCCGTGTCGAGCGAAGTCGAGACACGTTCCCCCGCCGGCGCAGGTTTCTCGACTTCGCTCGAAACGAACGGGGTCGGAAACGCAATTGGGTGCGCCAACGCTGCTTTCCCCGCCTGGTCCGCCACCCCGCTGGACACCCGCGCCGCGATCCTCGAACGCTATGCCGACCTGATCGAGGCGAACCGCACCGAACTCATGGCGCTGTGCGTCCATGAAGCGTTCAAGACGATCCCCGACGCGCTGGGCGAGATTCGCGAGGCGGCCGATTTCTGCCGCTATTATGCCCTGCAGGCGCGCCGTCGCCTCGCCCCGCTGACGCTCCCCGGGCCGACGGGCGAGCGCAACGTGCTGCGCATGGAGGGGCGCGGGGTGTGGGCGACGATCGCGCCGTGGAACTTCCCCCTGGCCATCTTCACCGGCCAGAACACCGCCGCGCTGGTCGCGGGCAACACGGTCGTCGCCAAACCCGCACCGCAGACGCCGCGCATCGCCGCGCGTGCGGTCGAGCTGGCGCACCAGGCCGGCGTGCCGCGCGATGCGCTGGTGCTATTGCCAGGCGGGGCGGAAGCCGGCGCGGCGCTGGTCGCCGACCATCGTGTGGCTGGGGTCGCCTTCACTGGGTCGACCGCCACCGCCAAGCGCATCGCGCGCAGCCTGCTCGCCGACGATGACCGGCCGATCGTGCCGCTGATCGCGGAGACCGGCGGCATCAACGCGATGATCGTCGATTCGACCGCGCTGCCCGAACAGGTGGTTCAGGACGTCATCACCTCGGCCTTCCGCTCCGCGGGTCAGCGTTGTTCGGCGCTGCGCCTCCTCGTTCTTCAAGAGGAAGTGGCCGAGCCGATTATCGAGATGCTGCGCGGCGCGATGGAGCTTCTGGTGGTCGGCGATCCGGGTGATCCGCGCACCGATGTCGGCCCGGTCATCGACCGGGCGGCCTATGACCGGCTGATGGCCTATCGTGAGCAACGCAAGCGTGAGTGGCTGAAGACCGTGCCGGTGCCCGGCGAAGGGCATTTCGTGCCGCCGACGCTGATCCGGCTGCACGCGATCGAGGATCTGACCGCCGAGTGGTTCGGGCCGCTGCTGCATGTCGCCACCTGGCCGGCGGGCGAGCTGACCCGCACGATCGATCGGGTCAACGCCAAGGGCTTCGGCCTGACCATGGGCCTGCACAGCCGCATCGCGCGGTCGGCCGAGATTGCGGAGGCGCGCGCGGAAGTCGGCAACCTCTATATCAACCGGTCGATGATCGGGGCGGTGGTCGGTGTCCAGCCGTTCGGGGGCGAGGGGCTGTCGGGCACCGGGCCAAAGGCGGGCGGCCCCAATTACCTGCCGCGTTTCTGTGCCGAGCGTGCGGTGTCGGTCGACACGACCAGCGCGGGCGGCAATGCGTCGCTGCTCAGCCTCGACGAGGGCGGCTGAGCCGCGTCAGGCCGGACGGGGGACGGCCATGGCGGGTGCGGCCTGTCCGCCCGCGCGGACGGTGGTCAGCCGCTTGACCGCCGCGATCGTCACCACCGCGACCGCAAGGCCGGCCAGCACGTCGACCAGATAATGGGCCCCGTTCGTCAGCGCGGAGAACGCCATCAGCAGGTTGAGCACGAGCAGCGGAGCCCGCAGCAGCCGTGAGTCCCACGCCGCCCACGCGCACAACGCCGCGATGCCGGCGTGGATCGAGGGGAAGGTGACGATGCCGGCGGTGTTGTCGGCGGACAGCACGAAATCGGGGGCGCCGCGCAACGCGTGGAAGGTTTCCAGGAAGAAAAAGCCGAACCAGCTGTCGACATGCTGCAGCCGGCGCGGATCGAAGCCATGGCCTTCATAGGCCCCGAGTGCGGGAAAGAAGGTGCCGATCGCGGTCGCGATCGCACATAGCAGGACATAGCCGAGCACGAAGCGATAGGCGCGCGCGCGATGCCCCAGCAGCGCGAGCAGCATCGGCAGGAACAGCAGCTGGAAGCCGAAGGAGGAATAGGCATAGGTCAACAGCCGCGCAAGCATCGGCAGTCTGTCGACCGCGATGACCGTCGCCACCCAGTCGAAGCCGATGGCGCGATCCGCCGCGATCAGCGTCGCGTCCGCCAGCGGAAAGGCCAGCCGCATCGCGGCGAAGGAAAGGACCACCACCGGGAGCCCCATGATCAGCGTCAGCGCGCCGCATTCGAGTGCGGTGCAAAGCCGCGCCATGCCGCGCCAGCGGCTATAGGGGAGAAAGAGCGCGAGGACCGCGGCCAGGATCATTGGCGCCCGGAAGGACAGCAGGTCGACGCGAAAGCCGGTCAGTATCGGCGCGGCGATCATTACCGCCAGCGCCACGATCGCGCTCAGCAATGTCGCCTGGCGGCAGCGCCGAAGTTCCGCGTCGTCCATGCTGTCCCGCCCGCCGATCCGTGGGCAGGGTCTAGGCGCGCTATGGTAAACGCCGGGTGAAGATCACGCGCCCTCGGCGCTGATGTCCTTGACCGGCTGAACGCTCGCATAGGGGAGCACCATCGTCCCGTCGGGCGCCGCGGTGAAGGTCGTCTGCGTGGGATAGGCGAAGTCGAGCCCTTCGTCGTTGAACCGGCGCAGGATGGCCAGCCCGATCGCCGAGCGCGCGGCATAGAAACTGTCGAAGTCCGCGCCGGGTGTATCGAACTCAAGCTCGAAGTCGAGGCTCGATGCGCCGAACCCGACAAAGCCGGCGCGCACGAACACCCCACCCTCCGCCTCGACAACTTCGCGCAGCAGGCCCGGAACGGCCGCACAGCGATCCGCCGGGGTCTGGTAGATCAGGCCAAGCGTCCATTTCTGGCGGCGATGGGTGCGTAGCGTGTTGTTGCCGATCTGCTTGTCGAGCAGGTTCTTGTTGGCGATCACCACTTCCTCGCCGGTCAGTGCGCGGATGCGGGTCGATTTCAGGCCGATCGCCTCGATCGAGCCGCTCGTGGTGTCCAGCGTGACCGCATCGCCGCGCCGGAACGGCTTGTCGAAGATGATCGACAGCGCCGCGAACAGGTCGGCGAAGATGCCCTGCGCGGCAAGGCCGATCGCGATGCCGCCGACACCCAGACCCGCGACGAGGCCGGTCACGTTGACCCCCAGATTGTCGAGCACGACGATCAGCGCGATCGCGAACAGCGCCACCGTCACCAGCAGCCGGATGATCCCGATCGCGCTGGCCAGCGATTCGTGCGTGTAGGTCTCGCTCTCCGTCCTGCGCTCGATCACGCCAAGGATCAGCTCGCGTGCCCAGATCGCCGCCTGGAACACCGCGGCGACGGTGAACAGGAAATCGATCGTGCGCGCGACCGCGTCGGGGGCATAGGCATAGCCCGAGACGATCTTTGCGGCGACCATGACGATGAAGAAGCGCCCGGTCCGCGACACGACGCGTCCCAGCACCTTGCCCCAGCCGAGCATCTTCTGGTCGCGCTCGCAATAGCGTCGCGCCCAGCCGCGAACGACCAATAGCGCCACGACGATCAGCGAAGCGATGCCGACCGCGATCAGGATCTGGAGCCAGTGGGATTCGAGCCAGGTGACACTGTCGACCACGAGGCGCTCGGCGCTGGTGCGTAGCCGTTCGGGATTGATGGGGGTGGAAGTCGTCGCGGCGGCGGCCGCGTTCGTCTGGGTCATGCGTTATCGGTCTTTCAGGCAGCCTTGGCGGAAAGCTGCGGATCGTCGGCCCTCAACAGCGCGATCAGGCCACGTTCCGCCCGCTCCAGATAGCGCGTTTGGCGCGGCAGGCGAAGCAGCGGCTCGGGCAGCGGCGCAACGCCGCGACAGGCGTCGATCAGCCGGGGGTGGACATAGGATTTGCGCGCCACCGCCGGCGTGTTGCCCAGCGCGGCGACGACCGGCTCCAGCAGCGCCTTGAGCGGCAGCCGTCCGCCAGCCTGAACAAGCGCGTGGAAGGCGATGACGCTCGCCCCCCAGGTGCGGAAATGCTTGGCGCTGAACGCTTCGCCCATCGCCGCACGGATATAGTCGTTGACGTCGCTCGACGTAACCGGGCGCGCCTCGCCCGCCGCGTCGATCCAGCGGAACAGATGCTGGCCGGGCAGGTCCTGGACCCGCTTGACGAACCGGCTGAGCGATCGGTCGGTCAGCGTCACCACGCACAGCCGCCCCGACTTTGCCCGATATTGGAGCCGTAGCGTATGGCCTTTGAGTGCGGCGTGGCGCTTGCGCAGTGTCGTCGCGCCGTAACTCTTGTTGGCGCGCGCATAGCCTTCGTTGCCGATGCGCACCCGGCCCAGATCGAGCAGCCGGACGACCGCGGCGATGGCGCGTTCGCGGCTCAGCGCCCGGCCGTTCAAATCCGCTTCGACCTGTGCGCGCAGGCGGGGCAGCCGCTCGCCGAAACTCGCGCAGCGGTCGAACTTGGCGGCCTCCTGCGCCGCGCGGAAATCGGGGTGATAGCGATATTGCTTGCGGCCCTTTTCATCGAAGCCGGTGGCCTGGATATGGCCGCGCGGATCGGGGCAGAACCATGCGCGCTGATAGGCGGGCGGCAGTGCGACCGCGTTCAGTCGGTCGATTTCATCACGGTCGGTGATGCGCGCGCCCCGCGCGTCCCAATAGCCCCATTTGCCGCGGACCAGGCGCCGAGTGATGCCCGGCGCGCCGTCGTCGACGAAAACGAGCCGATCGATCGCTACGGAGATGTCAGGTTCGTTGGCCACCGGTCGGAATAATGTCCCACCACGTCGTTCGTTCCGGAACACTGCGGCGCGGTGGCGGGTTCGCATTGCAGACACTGACCGACCTTTCAGTGCACAGGAGAATGAACGATGACCGACTTGTCCCATGTCCATGTCTTGATGCTCGCCACCAATGGCTTCGAGCAATCCGAACTGTTCGACCCGCGCCAGGCGCTGCTCGATGCCGGTGCCCGCGTCACGCTGGCCTCGATCGATACCGACCCGATCAAGGGGGTCGTGAACGATGACACGCCCGCCCGCGAAATCACCCCCGACCTGACCTTTGATCAGGTCGACATCGACGATTACGACGCACTCGTCCTGCCCGGCGGCGTCGCCAACCCCGACCGGCTGCGGATGGAAGATCGCGCGGTCGAAATCGTCGAGGCATTCTTCCAGGATGAAAAGCCGGTGGCCGCGATCTGCCATGCGCCCTGGTTGCTGGTCGAGGCCGATGTGGTCGAGGGGCGTCGCGTGACGAGCTGGCCGTCGCTGCGTACCGATCTCGCCAATGCCGGCGCAAATGTCGTCGACGCGGAAGTGGTGGTGGACGGCCAGCTGATCACCAGCCGGAAGCCCGACGACATTCCCGCGTTCAATCGCGCCATCATCGAGATGCTGGCCAAGGTGAGCGCGGAGCCGGCCTGACCGCGCGCAATCCGCCGGCGGCGGCGCTCAGGGCACGGTTGCGCTGCCCTGTCGCTGCTGCCGGCGCCATCTCACGCGGTTGATCGCGCGCTGCGCGGGCAGCTCGACGCAGCGATAAAGCAGGATCGACCCGGCGAGCAGCAGGACAAGGTAGAGGCCGATCTGCACGGGCGGGACATGGCTCGCATCGCGGACCAGCGCGAGCTTGAACGCGATCCAGATCAGGGC
Source organism: Sphingomonas sp. CCH15-F11 (assembly GCF_001557005.1). Taxonomy (NCBI): domain Bacteria; kingdom Pseudomonadati; phylum Pseudomonadota; class Alphaproteobacteria; order Sphingomonadales; family Sphingomonadaceae; genus Sphingomonas; species Sphingomonas sp. CCH15-F11. The sequence goes on from NZ_LSKG01000100.1 coordinate 34,550, forward strand.
GTGGCCGAGATAGGTCGCGTAGCTGATCTCACCGAGAAAATGCAGTACCCGGCCCTCCAGGGGATGACCCGCACCACCGGCGCTCAGCGCGAGCGCCAGCAAGAGCGCGGCGAAGCCGAGCGGAACGCCGAGCGGCTCGGGCAGCGCGATCACCGCGGCGAAACCCAGCAAAATGGCCGGCCAGAGCGCATTTCGCGAGGCGGCGTGCCAGCGGTGCCAAAGCGCGCCGACGAGGGTGCCGATCACGAACTCGACGAGGCAGCGCACCAGTCCGGTGTGCGCGATGTCCTGGCCGAGGGTCGGATGCCCCAGCGCCGCGAAAAAGCGCCACAGGCATATGCCGAGCAGGACGATCACGCCGCACAGCAGCCAGCTTGGCCACCGTCGCCAGTCCACCAAAAGGCAGAGCGGTACGAACAGCAGATAGGCGGCCGCCTCGGTGCTGATCGACCAAGAAGGCACATTCCAGCCAAGATCGTCGGTGAAACCCCAATTATGCACCAGCATGACATGCAGCGGCAGTTCGGCGACGACGAATTCGCCGGGCAATGCGCGACCCGTCAACGCGAGCAGCGCCGCCAGCATCACCGCAAAGCCGAGCATGAACAGGTGCAGCGGCCAGATCCGCGCGACGCGGCGCTGAAGGAACTCCCCGGCGACACGCCAGCCGCGTGCATGGAAGCGCTCGTGCCAGCTCAGCCAGATCACGAAGCCGGAGAGCAGGAAGAAGAAATCGACCGCCAGATAGCCCTTGGCCAGCCACGCGACGATCGTGGGCGGCAGGCCGGCGATCGACAGGCGCAGGTGATAGAGCACCACCAGCCAGGCGGCGATACCGCGCGCACTGGTCAGCGCGCGCAGGTCGACGCGCCCGGTCATGTCGCGGCGGCGGTGCGGCGCTGGATCATCGGGCGAAATCCCGCCGCGCGCCGGATGCGGCCCAGATAGGTGTCGAGGCCGATCTGCGCGCCGACCAGCATCAGCATGAAGGGCTGGAACGCGATGCCGACGAACGACGCGCCGAGCAGGTAGATGAGCTGGCCGTGCTGGAGCGCGGTGGCGAGCGGGGCGATCCAGGCCTGTTCGGCCGGGGCATCGCGATAGCGCCGGCGCAGCACCTCCATGCGCCACAGCCCGCCCAGCTGGATCGTCAGCCACAGCGCCAGGCCGATGTAGCCCTGTTCGCCCAGCATCTCGAAATAGGCGCTGTGATAGGCGCGCGCCGCGTCGACCTCCAGATCGCGGGCGACCGCGACGTTGTTGCCCTCGCCCTCGACGCGCACCTTGTCATAGCGGATCCGGTTCTGGCGATAGGCCTCGAACCCGCCGCCCAGCGGGTGTTCGCGCGCATAGTCGATCGTCCACTGCCACACCGCGATGCGGGTCGAGGCGCTGGCGTCGGCCTGATAGGTGCCGATCGTCGAGACGCGCTGGGTGAAGGCGGCGGGGAGGAAGGGCACCGCGATAAGCCCCAGGACCATGACGCCCGCCAGATAGGCGGCGCGGCGACGTACATCGCGCAGCATCAGCGCGGCGAGCAGTGCGATGCACAGCACGCCGGTCCGGGTCGAGGTGCCGATCGGGATCAGCAGGCAGGCAAAGGTCAGCGCAAAGCTGAACCAGCGGGTGCGCCGGTCGGCGGGGATGATCGTGCCGAAGCGGCCGAGCCACAGCACCAGTGGCACGATCGCGATTGCGACGGTCGAGATCGTCGATCCCTCGTACAACCCGGCATTGTTGGCGACCATCAGGTTGAGCGCGCCATAGCCCCCGCCCGACGCCAAGGTCTTGATGCCGCCGACGATGACGATCGACGACGCCGACAGGACCATGAACAGCAGCAGCGCCTCGATCCGCAGCCGGGTGCGCAAGGTCAGCGGCAGGAAGATGGCGAAGGCCAGCGCCTTCCACACCCAGTCCCATTTGTCGGCCGCCTCGATCGGGAAATCGGCGTTGCGCGTCGTGTACCAGCAATAGGCGAGCAGCATCGCCATCACCAGCTGGCGCGGGGCGACACGCGTGTCGCGTTTGTCGTCGAACGCCGCCCATGCCGCGACCGCCAGCCCCGCCGCGATCAGCGAGATCGGGATCGAATTGAGCAACAGGTAGGTCAGCCGCTGCGGCGCGACGATGTCGATATAGACATAGGCGAGCACGAACAGGAACGGTCGCCGGAACCCCGCGCCGAAGATCAACGCCAGGAACAGCAGGAAGAAATAGTCACGCATCGCGGATTTCCGGGCGGGTTTCCGGACCGGCTTCCGGGCGCGCGCGCCGGCGCCACCCGCCCGGTGCCGCGCGGGCACCGCGTCCGCCCGCAGCCTCGCGATCCAGGTCCGGCCGGCGCAGCAGCAGCCACGCCGCCAGCAACATCAGGCCGTGGCTGACCGCGAGCGAGAAATTGTCGATCATGGCCCCGTTTAGGCCGGGTCGAGTTATCGCGGCGTTAAACACTGGCATGGCAGGGAACCGGCCATGCGCATCCTGCACGTGCTCGACCACAGCCTGCCGCTGCACAGCGGCTATACCTTCCGCACCCGCGCGATCCTGAAGGCATCGCAGGGCCGCGGCTGGGATGTGGCGGGCGTCACCGGGCCGCGCCAGGGCGACATGCGGGTCAGCGAGGAAACGATCGACGGCCTGCGCTTCTTCCGCACGCCGGCGCCCAATCCCGCGCCGACGCCGCTCGGCGAATGGCGGGAGATCGACGGCTTTGCCCGCCGGATCGTCGATGTCGCGCGCGCGTGGCGAGCGGACGTGCTGCATGCGCATTCGCCGGTGCTGAACGCGCTCGCCGCGTTGCGCGCGGCACGGACGCTGCGCGTGCCGCTCGTCTACGAAATCCGGGCGTTCTGGGAGGACGCAGCCGTCGGCAACGGCACCGGGCGTGAGGGCTCGGCGCGGTATCGCCTGACCCGCTGGGCCGAAGGCTGGGCGGTGCGTCGGGCCGACGCCGTGGCCGTCATCTGCGAGGGGCTGAAGCGCGACCTCGTCGCGCGCGGCGTGGACGGTCGCAAGATCATCGTTTCGCCCAACGGGGTCGACCTGCATCTGTTCGGCGCGCCGCCGCCGCCCGATGCCGCGCTAATCGCCGAGCTGGGTCTGGAGGGCGCGGAGACGATCGGCTTCATCGGCAGCTTCTATCCCTATGAGGGGCTCGACGACCTGATCGCGGCGATGCCCGCACTGGTCGCCCGCCGCCCCGGCGCGCGGCTGATCCTGGTCGGCGGCGGCCCGCAGGAGGCCGAGCTGCGCGCCCAGGCGGCGGCGTCGGCCGCGGCCGCGCACATTCATTTCATCGGTCGCGTGCCGCATGATCAGGTCGACCGCTATTACAGCGTCATCGATATCCTGGCCTATCCGCGCAAGCGGATGCGGCTGACCGACCTGGTGACCCCGCTCAAGCCGCTCGAAGCGATGGCGCAGTGCCGCCTGGTGGCGGCGTCCGATGTCGGCGGTCATCGCGAATTGATTCGCGACGGCGACACCGGGACGCTGTTCGCGCCGGACGATCCGATGGCCATCGCAACGGCGCTTGCCGATTTGCTGGCGGATCGGCCGTGCTGGGATGCGCGTCGCGCGCGCGCGCGCAAGTTCGTCGAACGCGAGCGTAACTGGTCGTCAAATATTTCGCGTTATCAACCGGTCTATCAAGGGCTCGTCGAAGCCGCCGAAACGGGTGTGTCATGGTCGCGTTTACCGTTCCAGCCAGGTTGAATCAGTCCTTTGTCCCGATAATGGCCGTTGCCGCCGCGACGATCGCGGCGGCATGCGTCGCCAGCGTGCCGGCCGCGCGCGTGGAGGCGATGGTGGGTATGTCGGGACTGTCCGCGCTCGTCCCCGCCGCGGCGCCGCCGCTCGGGCTGATGGCGCGCATGGCATTGATGTTCGCAGCTGCATGGATCGCCGCCGGGCTCGTCTGGGCGCTTGTGCGCGGCTGGGCGTTGCTGCGTCCCCGGCACCCGGGACTGGCGGGACTGCTTGCCGCGCCGCCCAAGCTGCTCGGTCGGGTCGATCCGCCCGCGCGCGAGCCGGTGTTGGCGACGCGCGACCTGGGGACGCCATTTCTGGAGGTGCGCGCGCCGGTGATCGCCACGCGACCGATGCCGCTCGAACCGTTGCCCGACGACGCCAACCCGTTCGGCGACGATGAAATGCCGCTTCCCAGCGACCTCGAAACGCCGCTGATCGCCTATGCGAAGGGAACGCGACCGGCCAAACGGTCAGCGGATCGCGTCCGTATCGCGACCTTCGAACTGCCGCCTGCACCCGCTCCGGTCGCGCCCGAATATCGGGACGAGCCGCCGATCACGACGCCGGAAACCGAAGCGACCATTCACGCGCTGCTCGCCCGGCTGGAACAGGGCGTGGCCCGGCGCGGACGGCCGCCCTATCGCCCCGCGACCGCTCCGGCATCGTCGCGGCCGCGCGATCGCGGCAATCTTGAGGCGACACTGGCGTCCTTGCGTCGGATGGCCGCCCAGCACTGATCGTCAGCGATCCTCGACGGTCAGCGCCTCGAGGTCGAAAATCACCTTCTCCGCGTCGCGCTTTGCCCCGGCGACGTGCAGGTCGGCGACCAGATGCCCGCGAATCGGCAGTTCGGCTTCCGCCAGCCCGGCCAGCCAGCCGTCGAGCCGCGCTGACGCAGCGGCGGTGAAGCCAAGCTCATGGCGCGCGCCGGTGAAGGTGGCGCTCGCCCAGCGCGTCCAGTCGTGGCGGGTGGGCTCGATCTGCACCCCGTTGCGTTCCGCGTTGGCCAGGATCGCGCGGGCCAGCGCCGTGCCGATATCCGGTCCCCGGCTCATTGCGGTGCCCCTTCGTCCTGCGCGGCCAGAAAGGCCTCGATCCGCCGAATCATCGCCGGTCCGGGCTCGCGCCCGCGCCGCATGTCGAGCACCAGCCTCGGGTCGCGGGCGACCAGCCGGCCAAATCGGGTCGGGGGTGTCGCGGTCCGGGTCAGATACCGCTCGATCCTGTGCAACATCTTGCGAAGCCTTTCCTCGTCGATTCGCTCAATGTTCTTGTCCTGTTCCGCCATTTCCAACTTGTCTAGGAAATTTCCTACGAGTATGGTGCCAATATGAATGCAGCCGATCCGCGTATGGCCCTTACCCGCCTCGCCGCCGAACGGGGTGAAAGCCTCGCCGCGCTGTCGCGGCTGATCGGACGTAATGCTGCCTATCTCCAGCAGTTCGTGCAGCGGGGCAGCCCACGCCGGCTGGCGGAGGAGGATCGTCGCACGCTTTCGCGCTATCTGGGTGTCGCCGACGCCGTGCTCGGCGGGCGTGCCGCGCCCGAACTGGCGGCGGTGCCGCGCCTCGATGTCGCGGCATCGGCGGGTCCCGGCGAGGTCGTGGATGGCGAGGGCGCAACCGGGTCCATGCGCTTCGATGCTGCGTTCCTGCGGATGCTGGGCGTCCGGGCGGGGGCGGCGTCGGTCATCCGGGTGCATGGCGATTCGATGCTGCCGACGCTCGCCGACGGGGACGAGATTCTCGTCGATCGCGGGGATGTCCGGCTGATGCGGACGGCGCGGCTGATGGTCGTCCGGCTGGACGAGGGGCTGGCGGTCAAGCGGGTCCGGCGCACGCGATCGGGCGTCGAGATCGCCAGCGACAATCCCGCTTATCCGCCACGCGAACTCGATCCCGCGCTGGTCGATCCGGTCGGCCGGGTGGTCTGGCTGAGCCGCCGTCTTTGATGCCCCGCCGGCGTCCCGCGCGTCTCCGCGCGGGACGCCGGCGTGCCGTCGCGGGACGAAATGACCGGCCCATTTCGCGCCCTTTACCATCGTGATCCGCGATGCGCGCGGCGATCGACATTGTGGCATGAAGCGTGTAGCGGCGCGCGACGATGCGTGCTTACCCCTATCTCACCGATTCGAGCGAGGTCGCGCTCGCCAATGAACTCATTGCGCTCTACGGCGAGGGTGCGTTCGAGGAAGCCACCCTACGCGCGGATCGCAGCCGTGACATCGGCAATCACCTGCATTTCTGCCGCTGGCGCCAGATCGGTCGGCTGATCGATCTGATGGCGGACGAACGGGTCATCGGCCCGGTTCATTGATCGATCCGTCGCGGTGCGCACGGTGCCCTACGGTTAGCGATTGTCCCCGGCCGCCGCTTGCGGCTAGGACGCGTCATGTCGTGGCGCGCGTGGCCCAACATTCTGTGCCTGATCGTCGCCGGCGTCACCACCATCGTTCCGGTGGGATCCGTGCGCGCGCAGACATCCGCGCCGCCCGCCGATGCCGAGCCAGAGGGGCTGGACCCGACTTCGCCGATGGCGCCGCTGCCGGAACTCGGCGTCGATTGGCCCGATCTGACGCCGGGCGCGGAAGACGCCCAGGCTGACGCTTCGGCGGGCCAGTTTCGCGACATCCGCTATGATTACAAGCTCGCGGGGCTCGACGGGATCGCCGATCCGCTGTTCCTGCAGCGTTTCGAGGAAAGCTCGACGCTGCGCGCGGGACAAGACGCCCCCGCCAATGGCGCACAGCTCGACCGCCGCGCGCGCGAGGATGCCGAGCTGGTCGTCGAGCTGCTGCGCGCTAAGGGCTTCTACGCGGCACGCGTCGACACGGGCGTCGAACGCGCCGGCGACCGGCTCACCGTCACGCTGACCGCCATGCCCGGGCCGGTGTTCCGGGTGAGCGCGGTCGACCTGGCCGGGATTGACCAGGCGGGGCCGCGCGCAGCCGAGCTGCGCCGCGCCTTTTCGGTTAATCCCGAAGATCCGCTCGATGCCGACAAGGTGGCGGCGGCAGAGGCGCGATTGCGCGCTGAGGCGGGGGAGCAGGGTTTTCCCTTTGCACGGATCGGCGACCCGGTCCTGACCGTCGATCACGCGACCAACACCGCGCGCGTCGAGCTTGACGTCGCCACGGGCAATGCGCGCCGCTTCGGCCGCATCCTCACGCCGCCCAACCGCGTCTTTGATGCCGATCATATCGCCGACATCGCACGCTTCGATACAGGCGACCTTTATGACGTGCGCGCGGTCGACGACCTGCAGCGCGCGATCGTCCAGACCGGGCTCGTGTCGTCGGTGCGGGTCACGCCGGTGCCGGGCGAACAACCCGACGTGGTCGACCTGTCGGTCGTGCTGGAGCGCGCGCCGCCGCGCACCATCGCGGGCGAGCTCGGCTATGGCACCGGCGAAGGCGCGCGCTCCGAAATCAGCTGGACCCACCGCAACCTGTTCCCCCCCGAAGGCGCGCTGTCGCTGCGCGCGGTGGCGGGCACCCAGGAACAGCTGGGCTCGGTCGTGTTCCGCCGCAACAATTTCCACGGGCGCGACCGCGTCCTGACCGCACAGCTCGTCGCCGCGCATCTCGAGCGCGATGCGTTCGAGGCGGACACCCTGCTCCTGTCGGCCTCGCTGGAACGACAGACCAACATCTTCTTCCAGAAGACCTGGGCCTGGTCGATCGGTGCCGAGCTGGCGGCATCGGACGAGCGCGACGTCATCCTCGCCACCGGCGAGCCGCGCCGCCGCGTCTTCTTCATCGCCGCCGCACCGACGACGTTGACCTATGACGGCTCGGACGACCTGCTCAACCCGACCCGCGGCTTTCGCATCGGTACGCGCGTCTCGCCCGAATTTTCACTGAGCGGAAAGGCATTCGGCTATGCCCGCGTCCAGTTCGACGTGAGCGGCTATTACCCGGTGAGCGACGCGGTGGTGCTGGCCGGCCGGGTGCGACTGGGAACGATCGGGGGCGCGCCGCGCGACGCGATCGCACCGTCCCGGCGTTTCTATGCCGGCGGCGGTGCATCGGTGCGCGGCTACGGCTTTCAGGATATCGGTCCGCGCGACCTCAACAATGATCCGATCGGCGGCCGCAGCCTGACCGAATTCGCGCTCGAGGGCCGGATCAAGGCGTTCGGCAATTTCGGGATCGTGCCGTTTCTCGACGGTGGCAACATCTACACGTCGGCACTTCCCGGCTTTTCGCGCTTCCAATATGGTGCGGGGGTCGGCGCGCGATATTATTCGAGCTTCGGCCCGATCCGCGTCGACGTCGGCACGCCGATCAACCCGCAACCCGGCGATCCGCGGGTCGCGGTCTATGTCTCGCTGGGACAGGCGTTTTGAGCGCGGAAACCGATGACGTCGCGGCCGGCGACGACATGGCGGGCGGGTCGGCGATCCGACCACGCCGTCGCGGGTGGCGGCTGATCGCGGGCCTGTTGCTTGCGATCGTGGCGATCGGCACGGCGGCGCTCCTGTTGCTCGACACCGCGCCGGGACATCGGCTGATCGCCGACCGCATCGCCGCCCTGCGCCCGGGCAACGGCATCACCTACCGGATCGGCCGGATCGACGGTTCGATCTATGGGCGCGCGCGCCTGATCGACGTGCGGATCTATGATCCCAAGGGGCTGGTGCTGCGCGTATCGCGGGCGGATCTCGACTGGAACCCCTTTGCCTGGACGCGCAACCGGCTCGAAATCCGTTCGCTCGTGGCGCCGCAGGCGCTGCTCGTCCGCCTGCCGGAGCCGCGCGCGACGGGGCGACAGGGGCCGATCCTGCCCGGGTTCGACATCGGCATCGGGATGCTGCGGATCGACCGATTGGTCTTCGGCCCACGGATCGGCGGGGTTCAGCGGACCGGCCGGCTGGCCGGGCGGGCGGACATCCGTTCGGGTCGTGCGCTGGTGCGCCTGGACCTCGACGTCGCGGGGAGCGATGTCGTGCGGCTGATGCTCGATGCCGAGCCGGACCGCGACCGGTTCGATCTCGACCTCGCCGCGCGCGGCGGCGCGCGCGGCGTGCTCGCGGGGCTGACCGGCATCTCGCGCCCGCTGATGCTGCGTATCGCCGGCGACGGGCGCTGGCGGGGGTGGCAGGGGCGCGCGATCGCCCGCGCCGGCGACCTTTCGCTCGCCGACCTGCGCCTGACCAACCGCGCCGGCGACTATCGCCTGGTCGGCACCGCCAACCCGTCGCCCTTGCTGAAGGGCAAGCTGCAGCGGCTGACCGCACCGGCGCTGCGCATCGACGCCGGCGCGACACTCGCGCGCCGTCGCCTCGACGGGCGGCTTTCGGTGCGGAGCGGTGCGTTGCGCCTCGACGCGACCGGCATCGTCGATCTCGGACAGGCGGCGTTCCGCAATCTCCGCCTGACGGCCACCCTCCTGCGCTCGCGGGCGCTGTTCCCCAACATGACCGGACGCGCCATCGAACTGCGCACGGTGATCGACGGCCCGTTCCGGACCGCGAGCTTCGATTACCGCATCACCGCCGAACGCCTCGCCTTCGACCGCACCGGGTTCGAGCGCGTGCGCGCGGGCGGGCGCGTGCGCTTCTCGCCCGCCCCGGTGACGGTGCCCCTGCGCTTTACCGCCGCGCGTGTGACCGGCGTCGGCAATGTCACCGGCGGCATCCTGCGCAACCTGAGCGTCGAGGGCCCATTGCAGGTGACCGCGCGCAGCGTGACCGGCAGCCGGCTGCGTCTCCGCTCGGACAAGATCGACGGGCGGATCAACCTGATCCTCGACCTGCGCACCGGCGCGTATGAGGTCGGTATCGACGGCGCGATCAATCGCCTGTTGATCCCCGGGCTTGGCGTGGTCGAGGTCCAATCGCGGCTGACCGTCGTGCCCGCGCCCAGCGACCGGCGCCGCGCGCGGCTGGTCGGCATGGGCACGGCGCGCGTAGTGCGGCTCGACAATGCGTTCTTCCGGTCGCTGACGCGCGGTCTGCCGGGTGTCGTTACCGGGCTGGAGCGCGGGCCCGACGGCATCCTGTACCTGCGCAACCTGCGGCTGACTTCGCCCGGCCTGACGCTCGCCGGCAACGGCTATCGTCGTCGCGACGGCAGCTTTCATATCGAGGCGACCGGCAATCAGGTTCAGTACGGCCCGGTGACGCTGCTGCTCGATGGCCGGATCGAGCGTCCGACGCTGCGCCTGCGCTTCGCCCGGCCCAATCAGGCGATGGGGCTGCGCGACGTGATCGCCGATCTCGACCCCACGCCCGAGGGCTATGTGTTCCAGGCGCGCGGGACCTCGCGCCTGGGCGCGTTTACCGGCAACGGCGCGATCCTTCTGCCGCGCGGCGGGACCGCGATGGTCGAGATCGCGCGGCTCGACGTCAGCGGCACGCGCGCGAGCGGACGGCTTGCGATCGTCCCGGGCGGTTTCGACGGCGCGATCGCCTTTGTCGGCGGCGGCTGGAGCGGCGACCTGCGGCTCGTGCCGGAGGACGGCATGCAGCGGATCGGCGGCGAGGTGCGCGCGGCCGATGCGCGGCTCGCCGATGTCGTCACCATCGGTCGCGGTGACGGCCGGTTCAGCCTGCTGCTCGATCCCGCAGGCGCACGCCTCGACGCGCGCTGGCGCGCCGCCGCGCTTCAGCAGGGCGCACTGTCGCTCGCGAGCGTGAGCGGGACGGCGCAGCTGACCGGCGGCGTGGGTACCCTGAAAGCGACGCTGGCGGGCAGCCGCAACCGCAATTTCCGCATCGAGGTCGATGCCGATCTGTCGCCCGATCTCTATACCGTGCGCGCGCAGGGCATGGTCGATCGCCGTCGCATCGCGCTGACCGATCCGGCGGTGATCCGCCGCGATGGGGATGGCTGGCGGCTCGCGCCGACGACGCTCGCCTTTGCAAGCGGCGAGGCACGGCTGTCGGGACGGATCGGCGAGGGCGAAAATGCGATCGACGCCACACTGCGCCGGATGCCGATGGCGGTGCTCGACCTCGCCTATCCGGGGCTGGGGCTGGGCGGCGAGGCGTCGGGCACGCTCAGCTATGTGCACCGCCCCGGCGGCGCGCCGAGCGGCCGGGCGGACCTGAAGGTGCGCGGGCTCAGCCGGTCGGGGCTCGTGCTCTCCTCACAGCCGGTCGATGTCGGTATTGCGGCGGCATTGACGCCGGGCAGTGCGGCGCTGCGCGCGATCGTCGCGAGCGGCGGGCGCACCGTAGGGCGCGCGCAGCTGCGTATCGCGCCGCTGGGTGACGGCACGCTTGCACGCCGCCTGCTCGACGCGCCGCTGTTCGCGCAGCTGCGCTATGACGGCCCGGCCGATACCTTGTGGCGGCTGACGCGGATCGAGCTGTTCGACCTGACCGGGCCGGTTGCGATCGGCGCGGACGTGAGCGGCCGGCTGTCCGATCCCATCATTCGCGGTTCGCTGCGCACCGAGGATGCGCGGATCGAAAGCAGCGTCACCGGCACCGCGGTGACCGACATCAAGGCGGCGGGCCGCTTCAACGGATCGCGCCTGGTGATCGACCGCTTCGCCGGCGGCGACGGGCGCGGCGGCACGCTGACCGGGCGCGGCAGCTTCGATCTGGCCGCGGTGCGCGGCTTTGGCATCGACCTGACCGTCGACGCGACGCGCGCGCGGCTGATCGACCGGGACGAGATCGCGGCGACGGCGACCGGCACGATCACCTTCCGCTCGGACGGGTCGGGCGGGGTGATCGGCGGCGATGTCCGGCTCGATTCGGCGCGCTATCGCCTCGGGCGCGCGGCGCTGGCCACCCCGTTGCCGCGCCTGAATGTGCGCGAGATCAACCTGCCCTTTGGCGAGGATGTCGAACGGACGCCGGCGCGTCCCTGGCAGTTCGACCTGCGCGCGCGCGCCGCCAGCGGGGTGACCGTCAACGGACTGGGGCTCGACAGCGAATGGTCGGCGGATGTCCGCATCCAGGGCCAGCCGACCAATCCCGCGATCACCGGCCGCGCCGACCTCATCCGCGGCGACTACCAGTTTTCGGGGCGTCAGTTCGAGCTCGATCGCGGGATCATCCAGTTCGACGGCAGCGTCCCGGTCAACCCCGCGCTCGACATTTCCGCCATCGCCAACTCCCAGGGGCTGAACGCACAGATCCGCGTGCGCGGCAATGCACTCAAGCCCCAGATCGGCTTTACCAGCACCCCCGCGCTGCCCGAGGACGAGCTGCTCTCGCGCCTCTTGTTCGGCACCTCGATCACCAACCTGTCGGCGCCCGAAGCCGTTCAGCTCGCCGCCGCCGTCGCGGCACTGCAAAGCGACAATGCCGGGCTCGATCCGATCAATGCGGTACGGCGCGCGACCGGGCTAGACCGGCTGCGCATCCTGCCCGCCGATCCCCAGACCGGGGCGGCGACGTCGGTCGCGGCGGGCAAATATCTGACGCGGCGGACCTATGTGGAGATCATCACCGACGGCCAGGGCTATTCCGCCACGCGCGCCGAGTTCCAGGTGACGCGCTGGCTGTCGCTGCTTTCCTCCATCTCGACGATCGGCAGGCAGAGCGTCAACGTGCGGGTATCGCGGGATTATTGAGGGGACACCAAACATACGTCGCCCCGGCGCAGGCCGGGGCCTCAGGCCAGTGGCGCGCAACATTGGTGAGAGGCCCCGGCCTCCGCCGGGGCGACGTGTGGAACTCTGTCAGGCTCCCAACCGCTCATCCTGAGTAGCCATTGAGCTTGTTGAAATGGCGTATCGAAGGACGGAGAGCGTCTCACGCATAGGCGTTCATCACCGACTTCACTTCCATGAACTCGGCCAGGCCGTACTTGCCATGCTCGCGGCCGTTGCCCGACTGTTTGTAGCCGCCGAACGGCACGTTCGGGTCGGGCGCTCCCCCGTTGAGATAGACCATGCCCGCCTGCAGCCGCCCGGCCACAGCGCGTGCCTCTGCGGGTTCGCCGAACACCACCGCCGACAGGCCGTAGCTGGTGTCGTTGGCGATCTCGATCCCCTGCTCGACATCGTCATAGGGGATGATGGTGACGACGGGGCCGAAGATTTCCTCGCGCGCGATCGTCATGTCGTTGGTCACGTCGGCGAACAGCGTCGGGCGGATGTAAAAGCCCTGGTTGCGCCCTTCCGGCCGGCCGGGTCCGCCGACCACCAGCCGCGCGCCTTCATCGATGCCCTGCTGGATCAGCCGCTGGATCTTCTCATATTGCGCCTGGTTGACGACCGGGCCGATATGCCGCCCCTCGACCATCGGATCGCCGGTTTCGGTCGCGCCGACGATCTGCGCGGCGAGTTCGACCGCCGCGTCCTGCTGGTCGCGCTGCACCAGCATCCGCGCCGGCGCGATGCAGCTTTGGCCCGAGTTCATCAGCACGCTCATCAGCCCGCCCTGCACCGCACGGGACAGGTCGGCGCTGGGCAGGATCAGGTTGGGCGACTTGCCGCCCAGTTCCTGATGCACGCGCTTGACCGTATCGGCGGCATTCTTGGCAACCATGATCCCGGCGCGGGTCGATCCGGTGAAGCTGACCATGTCGATGCCGGGATGCTTCGACAATGCGGTGCCGACGCCGGGGCCGTCACCGTTGATCAGGTTGAACACGCCCGCCGGCACTCCGGCCTTGTCGAGCACTTCGGCGAAGATCGCGGCGCAGGCGGGCGATTCCTCCGACGGCTTCAGGATCATGGTGCAGCCGGCGGCGAGCGCGGGCGCGACCTTCGACACGATCTGGTTGAGCGGCCAGTTCCACGGCGTGATCATTGCGACGACGCCGATCGGCTCGCGCACCACTGCATGGGTGCCGATCCGCTCCTCGAACTCGAATTCGCGCACTGCCTTGATTGCCGCCATCAGGTGGCCGATGCCGGAGCCGACCTGCGCCGTCCTGGCCATGCCGATCGGGCAGCCCATCTCCTCGCTGATCGCCACCGCCATGTCGGCAGCGCGCGCCTTGTATTCGGCCAGGATGCGTTCGATCAGCGCAACCCGCTCATCGACGCTGGCCTGAGAGAAGCTGGAGAAGGCGCGGCGCGCGGCGGCGACCGCGCGATCGACATCGGCATCGGTGCCGAGCGTGATCGTCGTGCACGGCGCTTCGGTCGCCGGGTTGATCACATGGTGCGGCACGCCGCCGATGCTTTCGACCCAGGCCCCGTCGATATAGTGGTGAAGCAGTTCGCGCATCGCATCCTCGCTGGTCTGGCCATCGGGATTTTCAAATCCCGGGTATGGCGCCTAGATGAAGTCCGGGGCGTCCCGATGCAAGCAGGGAGAAGGCAGTGACGTTGAGCGCGGTGATCCACAGGACGGGCGGGCCGGAGGTGATCGAGTGGCGCGAACATGACCTGCCGCCGCCGGGCCCCGGCGAGGTGCGGATGCGCCATACCGCGATCGGGCTCAACTTCATCGACACCTATCACCGCACCGGCCTTTATCCGCTCGAACTTCCCAGCGGACTGGGCAGCGAAGCGGCCGGCGTGATCGAGGCGGTGGGCGAGGGCGTGACCGGCTGGCGGGTGGGCGAGCGGGTCGCGACCTTCGGCCCCGGCCTGGGCGCTTATGCGACCGAGCGCAATGTCGCGGCCGACACGCTGTTCCGCCTGCCCGACGCGATCAGCGACGAGCTGGCCGCCGCGGTGCTGCTCAAGGGCGCGACCGCCGAATGCCTGGCCGAACGCTCTTGCGCGCTGCTGGAGGACGACATCGTCCTGGTCCACGCCGCCGCGGGCGGGGTCGGGCATATCCTGGTGCAGTGGCTCAAATATCTCGACACGACCGTGATCGGCACGGCGGGTTCACCCGAAAAGGCGGAGCTCGCGCGCAATGCCGGCGCGGACTATGTCATCGAGTACAAACAGCACGACATCGCCCAGCGCGTGCGCGAGTTCACGGTCGGCATGGGCTGTGCCGTCGTGTTCGACGGCGTGGGGGCGGCGACGTGGCAGGCCTCGCTCGACTCGGTCGCGCGGCGCGGGCTGATCGTCAGCTATGGCAACGCCAGCGGCCCGGTGACCGGCGTCGCGCTCGGCACGCTGGCGGCGAAGGGGTCGCTGTTCGTCACCCGCCCGACCCTGTTCGACTATTACAAGGCCTCCGACGAGCGCGCCGACGGCATCGCGCGCGTGTTCGAGCTGGTGGCGGAAGGCGCGATCGAGGTGGAGATCGGTCAGCGTTATCCGCTGAAGGATGCGGCCGAGGCACACCGCGCGCTCCAGGCGGGCGAAACCATCGGGTCGACCCTGCTCATCCCCTGACGGACATCAGGCCCTGACGCACATCAGGCACGGCGCACCCATTCCAGCGCCGCCGCCAGCGTGGGGTCGCGGCCGTGCACGATGTCGTCGGCGTTCGCCTGCACCTGCACGTCGGGCTGAATCCCCGCATCGGGCTGCGGCTGCGCGGGGAAATAGCCGACCAGCGGCAGGTCGAACTCGATCCCGCTGCCGGGAAGGCGCACGAAGAAGAAGCAGCCGCCGTTGATGCCGCGCCGGTTGCCGCCGCTTTCGCCGCCGAACAGGCGGACGAGGCCGGTCTGGCGGGCGCGACGTGCGAACTGGAACGTCGCCGAACTGTTGACCGGGCCGATCAGCGCCGCCACCGGAACGGTGATCCGCGGCGTCATCGCGGGGATCGCCTGGATTTCGTCGGCGGCCGGCCGGCGATACCAGCCGTCGCCGAGCGCCGTCGCCCCCTCGCCCAGGGTGCGGAAGCCGTCGTCCCAGGTGTCGAGATAGGGGTCAAGCGCGGCCGGGGTCCGCCGAAACCGGATGCGCTGGTCGTCGCCGGGAAAGGTCAGGTCGCGCGTCGTCAGCCGCGCGAGGATGTCGTCGCCACAGTCCAGCCCGCCTTCATTGTCGCGCAGGTCGACGACCAGACCCTTCGCACCCCCAAGGCTGGCAAGCCGGTCGCCGAGCCAGCCGCGCCAGTCCCACTTGCTGTTGTACAGCGCCCATCCCGGCATGGTCAGCACCGCCACCCCGTCGTCGCGCATCTGCCAGTCCCATTGCACATCCTGGGGCCCGGGCGGGGGCGGCATGAAGCCGCGCCGCGCCGCCAGGTCGATCGCGGGCAGGTCCAGCGCCTGCACGCTGCCGCCGGGCATCCGCGCCTCGATATGGTGCACGCCGTCGCGCGGGGGCAGGATCAGGGCCTGGAACACGTCGAAATATTCGATGCTGTCGTCGCCGCGAACCTCGAGCAGGCTGCGGCGCTTGCCGTCATTGCCGCCATCGGCGCGGGCATAGGGCATCAGCGTCGCCAGCAGCGTGCGCGCCGGCAGGCCGTTGACCCGGGTGATGACGGTGCCGCGCGCCAGTCGCCCGGTACCGCTATGGTCGGCGGTGACGACCATGTCGCCGTCGATCCAGCGAAAGGCAAAGGGCAGGCGGGTGGGCCGGTCGAACAGCGCGTCGACGATCACGCGGCGCTGGTTGAAGAAGTTGCAATAGCTGTGCCCGCAACGGATGGTCGCGAGAAATCGCGACAGCGCCAGGTAGCGCGCCGCAAGGTCGGGCGCGGCGAGATATTCGGCCTCCAGCGTCGTCAGGCCGGCCTCCGCCGCGCGCGGCGACAAATAGCGGTAAAGCCCCGGATGCAGGGCGAGCGCGCCGCGCAGGATGGCCATGTCCCCCTTTAGGTCGCCGACGCTGCCTTGCGCGGTCGCCGATGCCCCGCCCCGTCCGCTGAGCATCAGTGCGCCCGTCGTCGCCAACCCGTTCAGAAGTTCCCGTCGCCGCATCGTCGTCCCGTCCTGTCCGCATCGAACGGGGCAGGCTCTGCCCGCCCGGTGCGGCGCGGTCGTCTCATAATCGTGCCGCCGCGCGATTATTCGCGTTTTGAGCCGTGGAGACGGCGATAGGCCGACGGTGCCATGCCGTGCTGGGCGAGGAAGGCACGATTGAAACTCGCCTTTGACCTGAAGCCCGCTTCGAACGCGAGGTCGAGCAGGTCGTCGGCACGCCCGGCGCGAATGGCGTCGGTTACCGCATCGCAGCGCAGCTTGTTGACGAAGGTCGAGAAATTGCAGCCCAATCCATCGTTCAGCGCGCGGGAGAGATGCCCGGTGTTCGTCCCCAGCCGCCGCGCCAGCATCGCCAGGCTCAGATCAGGATCGGCCTGCCATCCCTGTGCGCGCGTGATCGCCGCCCAGCGTTCGCCGTCAGCGCGCCAGTCGCGCACGGGCGCGGCCGGTGCCGCCGGCCGGGGCGCGAGGCGCGGAAAGGGGCGGTCGGCATGCCGCCATCCCTCGATGCCGAGATAGAGCGCGACCGCGGCGATCACGACGTACAGCCCCATCAGCCCGCGATATCCGAGCGGCGAAACCCAGTTCCACAGATTATAGCCCGACCATATCGCCAACAGGACGAGCAGCCCGCCGATCGCGCGGCTCAACCATCGCCCGGCATAACGATGATCGTCGCTGCGCTCCTCGGTTAGGAACGCGCGATAACCGCGCAGCAGCCGCAGGGCGGCGCGCCCGTAAAGCCCCAGCCCGATCACGACGCCCAGGTCGGTCGCCGCGCCGTAAACGCCACCCGAGGCGTCCGCCCAACGGTCCTTGGCCGCGATCGGCAACAGGAAGCTCCCGAACAGGAAGGCGAACTGTGCCCCGGCAGGAATGAAATGCCGCCAACCGCGATCGGGCCAGCGCGCGAACACGAGCGCGTGGACATAGAGGTAGAGTAGCGGTGCTACCGCCAGCGTGATCTGGAACGGGGCGAAGGTCAGCCAGCGCCACTTGTCGTAGAACCC
This sequence comes from Sphingomonas sp. CCH15-F11, assembly GCF_001557005.1. Classification (NCBI taxonomy): domain Bacteria; kingdom Pseudomonadati; phylum Pseudomonadota; class Alphaproteobacteria; order Sphingomonadales; family Sphingomonadaceae; genus Sphingomonas; species Sphingomonas sp. CCH15-F11. The sequence continues at coordinate 52,007 of NZ_LSKG01000100.1, forward strand.
GGCAAAGCCGATCAGCCACGGCGTGACGATGGCGGCCAGCACGACCAGCAGCGCGGCCAGCGTGCGGTTGGCGATGCGGTTCTCGAACGTGCCGGCCAGCGCGATCGCCAGGATCAACAGCTGGGCAACCGCAACGGTGAGCACCGCGCTGCGCCAGCCGAATGACAAGCCCTCCCACCACATTGCGACGACCATAGCCCCGGGACGTGCGATGCGGGAGGGGCTTCGCGTTCAGCCCGGATAAGGGGAATCGGCCAGCAATCGCGCGAGATGCGCGGCATTGCCCGCGACCATCTTCGCCGTCTTGGCGACCTTTTCGGGCGTTTCCGCCAAGTCCTTGAAATCGGTCGAACCCATCGCTTCGCCCACCCAGTAGCACGCGGCGACGGCGGGGATGGTAAAGCCGACATCGTTCAGCGCCTGAAAGAGCTGGGCTGAGGAGAAATGCGCGCCGTCCTCGTTGCCGACAATCGCGGCGACCGCAACTTTGCCATAGCTCGGCATCCGCCCGGCATCGTCGGTTTCGGAGATGAACGCGTCCATCCGTTCGAGCACGCGCTTGGCCACGCTGCTGATCTGGGCCATCCAGATCGGACCGCCCAGGATCAGGATATCCGCCTTCAGGATCTTGGCGCGGATGGCGGGCCAGTCGTCACCGTCGCCCTCGTCCGACGTGACGCCCGGCAGGACGTTGTGAGCCGCGACCCGGACGGTCTCGGTCAGGGTCACGTCGACATCCGACAGCGCCTTTTCGAGCAGCGCGATCATCCGGTCGGTCGACGAATCGACGGCCGGGTCGGCCTTGAGCGTGCAATTGAGCGCGAGGGCGGTGATCGCCATGATCGGGTTCTCCTTCGGGGGGCTGGCCGACCTACGCATCACCGGGTGCGGATGTTCCCCGCGTCGTCACCGCGATCGCGAAACCAAGCTACGCGCTCGCCAAGCGAGCATTGCTTGGCCCGGCCGGGCGGCGCGGCTATCACATCGGGCATGTCCGTGACGCCCAACACGCTCGCCCTGATCGGAAACACCCCGCTCGTCCGTTTGGCCGGCCCCAGCGCGGCCGCGGATGCGGAAATCTTCGCCAAATGCGAATTCGCCAATCCGGGCGCGTCGGTGAAGGACCGTGCCGCGCTCTACATCGTCGAGGATGCCGAGGCGCGGGGCGCGATCCGTCCCGGCGGCACGATCGTCGAGGGGACGGCGGGCAACACCGGCATCGGGCTGGCGCTGGTCGCCAATGCCAAGGGCTATCGCACGATCATCGTGATGCCGGAGACGCAGAGCCGGGAGAAAATGGATACGCTGCGGGCGCTGGGCGCCGAACTGGTCCTCGTTCCCGCCGCGCCCTATGCCAATCCCGGCCATTTCGTCCACACCAGCCGCCGCATCGCGGAGGAAACGCCCAATGCGGTGTGGGCCAACCAGTTCGACAATATCGCCAATCGCCGCGCGCATATCTGCGGCACGGCGGTCGAGATCTGGGAACAGATGGAGGGGCGGATCGACGGCTTCACCTGCGCGGTCGGCACCGGCGGCACGCTCGCGGGCGTCGGGCTGGGGCTGAAGGAGAAGGACGCCAATGTCCGCATCGCGCTCAGCGATCCGCATGGCGCGGCACTGTATGAATATTACGCGCATGGCGAGCTCAAGTCGGAGGGATCGTCGGTCGCGGAGGGCATCGGGCAGGGCCGGATCACCGCCAATCTGGAGGGCGCGCCGATCGATACCCAGTATCGCATCTCCGACGCCGAGGGGCTGGAATGGGTGCGCCGGCTGCTGACCGAAGAAGGGCTGTGCCTGGGGCTGTCCTCCGGCATCAACGTCGCGGGCGCGGTCCGCCTCGCGCGCGAACTAGGCCCCGGCAGCCGGGTCGCGACGATCCTGTGCGACACCGGTTTTCGTTATCTCTCCACGCTTTACAACGCGGACTGGCTGGCCGCGAAGGGTCTGCCGGGGCCTGCCGGCGGGGCAATTGCCGACGGTTGACCGCAAGAGTCGACAGGCTCGGGCAAAGCTGTTACGCAAAAGACACAGTTATGCAGTCGCAGCCCGTTGAACCCAAACAATCGCTCCACCGGGTGCGCGTCGGCGTGACGGGGCTCGCGTCCGTTCTGATCCTGTTGCTGGCCGCCGGCGCCATCTACAACGCCGCGCGTGACGAGCCGCAATCGGCGGCGATCGGTGCGCCCAAGGCGGAAGTGGTCGCCAACATCGCCGCGCCGGTTGCCGAGCAGACGCCCGAGGGGGCGGAAACGGACGAGCCGCTTGCCGAGCTCGGTGTCGCGCCGAGTACCAAGGCACCGCCCGCCAGCGAGGCGGCACCCCTGCCCGATACCGATGCGAGTCCGGTTCCCGTCGAATAGGCCGCGCTGACCGCGCCGGTCCCGTCGTCCGCGCGCGGGCGGCGTGCGCATCATGCTGTCTTGCCCTCCGTCACCCGTCCCGCGCGCCACGGGCTCGTGCCGTCATCGGCTGCGCCGCATATCCCCGCGCGATTCCCCCGTCTCATGGGCAAAATCCCACTCTCACCCAATTCTGCCCATTGTTTTCCAACTGATCTATGGTATTTCCCATCGCCTAAGGGGGCACGCTCCTGACCGTGAGCGAGCGGTTGGCGGGGGACGCGGAGGCGCGTTTCCGGCGTGGGATGCGTGCGCCCGGGTGAGGGTGTGGTGGCGGAACGCGAGCTTTATCTGAGCTACGGATTGCAGGCGGTCGATGCGAAGGGTCGTGTCGCGGTGCCCGCCACCCTGCGCGCCGCGCTCGAGGCCAATTCGCCCAGCCGCAGCCTGTTCGTCGGGCGGCATGAATCGCACCAGTGCCTGTCGGGCTTCGACGCCGCATGGCCCGCCATCCTCCACAGCCGGCTCGACCCCCGCGAGCTGAGCCGCGAGGATTCGGGGGGTGTCGCCGACTACAACCTGACCGGCACGGCGTTCGGCGATCTGGAGGCCGCCGCCTATGATTCGGCGGGCCGCTTCGTTATCCCGCCCTTTTTCCGCCGCATCGCCCGGATCGAGAAATGGGCGTTCTTCCATGGCCGCGGCAACACCTTCAACATCTGGAATCCGCACCACATGCTGGCCGACGACAGCATCGCGGATCAGACCCGCGAACTCGTGCGCTGGACGCTCGAGGAAAAGGGGGCGCTGTGACCGCTACCGCCGCCCTGCCGCCCGTGCCGCCGCCGCATGTGCCCGTGCTGCTCGCCGAAGTGCTCGATGCGCTGGCGATCGCGCCCGGCGAGCGCCATGTCGACGCGACGTTCGGGGCCGGCGGGTACACGCGCGCGATGCTCGATCGCGGGGCCGAGGTGGTCGCGTTCGACCGGGATCCGGATGCGATCGACGGCGGTGCCGCGCTGGTCGCTGAAATGGCCGGTCGGCTGACTTTGGTCCAGGCACCGTTCTCCGCGATGGCGAGCGAGCTGGCGCGGCTGGGCAAGGTGCCGGTCGACGGCGTCGTCATGGACATCGGCGTGTCGTCGATGCAGCTCGACCAGGCCGATCGCGGCTTCTCGTTCCAGGCCGACGGACCGCTCGACATGCGCATGGCACAGGCGGGGCAGAGCGCGGCCGATTTCGTCAACGAGGCCGACGAAGCCGAAATCGCCGACGTGCTCGATCGCTATGGCGACGAACCCCGCGCGCGCCGGGTCGCCCGCGCGATCGTCGCCGCGCGCCCGCTGACCCGCACCGGCGAGCTTGCCGAGGTCGTCCGCCGGGCGCTCGGTCATCGCCCGCACGACAAGAAGGATCCGGCGACCCGCACCTTTCAGGCGATCCGGGTCCACATCAACCGCGAGCTCGACGAACTGGCCGAGGGATTGGCGGCCGCCGAACAGGTGCTGGCGCCGGGCGGGCGGCTGGCGGTCGTCACCTTTCATTCGGGGGAGGACCGCATGGTCAAGCGGTTCCTGCGCGAACGCAGCGGCAGCGAGCCGGCCGGATCGCGGCACCGGCCCGTCGCCGCGCCGCGGCACGCGCCGACATTTGCCGCGCCGGCGCGCGCGGTGCGGGCCGGCGATCGGGAAATCGAACGCAACCCGCGCGCCCGGTCGGCCACGCTGCGCGCGGCGCGGCGCACCACGACAACGGCCACCCAGGGCACAGGAGGACATGATGGCGGCCTATAGCTTGCGGGGACTTGGCTGGTTCCTGTCCGCGGTCATCGCGGCACCGGCCTGCTACATGGTTTCGTCCCAGGTCGCCGCGGAGCGGGCGCGGATGGAGGCGATCGATCGATCGATCGCCCAAGCGCGCAAGGACATCCGGATGCTGGAGACCGAGTTCAACACGCGCGCCAACCTGGCCCAGCTCGAACGCTGGAACGGCGAGGTGCTGGCGCTGACCGCGCCGGCCGCCAACCAGTTCGTGCCCGGTGAGGCTGCGCTCGGCGCGCTCAACGATCTCGCGGGCAGCGAGCGGCCGCAGCTGGCGAGCTATATCGTCCCGTCGGGCATCATCGACACGCGCGACGTCGCGACCGGCCCGGTTGCCAAGGTCGATCCGGCTGCGCGCCGTGCGCCGCCCCCGTCGATGCCGGCGATCGAGGTCCAGGCCGCCGCGCGCGACGAGGCGAAGGCCCGGCTCGTCCAGGTCCAGCTCGCCGCCGCCGGCCGTCCGGCCGCGCCGTCGCCCGCCGCGACCAAAGGTCCGGCGCGGGCGCAGGCGGTCGCGATGCTCGACCGCAAGCTGCTGCGCGACACGAGCTTCAACGAACTGATCGCGTCCACCGGCGAGGGAAGCCGCGCAAGGTGATCGTCCTCGTCGCGCCACCGATGACCGACCGCCGGGCCGAAACCGGCCGGGCGCCGATGGTCGCGGTGGCGCACATGCGCCTGATGATCCTGATGCTGGTATTTACCGCCGCGGTGCTGCTGATCGTCATGCGTCTGGCGATGCTGGCGCTGTTCGCCGAGCCGCGCGACGGCCGTGATGCCGCCGCCGCGCTCGCGCCGCTGCGCGCCGATATCGTCGATCGCAACGGCGCGCCGCTCGCGCGCACGATCGACGCCTGGACGATCGGCGTGCGGCCCGGCCACGTCATCGGCGACCGGGCCGAACTGGCGCGCGGGCTCGCCGCGCTGCTCCCCGAACGCAGCGCGGCGGAGTATCTGCGCATCCTCAACTCGCGTTCCAATTTCGTGTATCTGCGTCGCCGCGCCGTGCCGCAGCTGGTGGCCGAGGTGAACGCGCTCGGCGAACCCGGCATCGCCTTTTCGCGCGAGCCCGAGCGGTTGTATCCGCAGTCGGGGCTGGCGGCGAGCGTGCTCGGCTACCTCAACATCGACGGCAAGGGCATGCTGGGGATGGAAAAGGCGCTCCAGCGCCAGTTGACCGATCCGCAGGCGCGCGGCGAGCCGGTGGCGCTGTCGATCGATTCGCGCGTGCAGGCGGCATTTGAAAGCGAGCTGTCGCAGGCGATGATGAAGTTCAGCGCGATCGGGGCGGGCGGGCTGATCCTGGATGTCGACAGCGGCGAGGTGCTCGCCATGGTGTCGCTGCCCAGTTTCAATCCCAACGCGGTCTCCGGGCGCGAGAACGAGCTCAACCTGGTCACCCAGGGGGTCTATGAACTGGGTTCGACCTTCAAGCCGCTGACGATGGCGACGGCGATCGAAACCGGTCTCGTGAAGTCGATGGCGACCCGCTACGACGCGACCGCGCCGCTTCAGGTCGGCCGGTTCCGCATCCGCGACGACCATGCGCAGAACCGCTACCTCAACGTGCCCGAGGCGCTGGTCCACTCGTCCAACATCGTCACCGCGCGCATTGCCGACGCGCTGGGGCAGGAGCGGATGGCCGCATCGTTCCGCGCGCTCGGCTTCGATACGCCGCCGCATATCGAGATCGAGAAGGCCAAGCCGCAATGGCCGGGCTTCTGGGCGCGCACCACCGTGATGACCAGTGGCTATGGCCACGGCATCGCGGTCACGCCGCTTCACCTCGCCAACGCCTATGCGACATTGGTCAATGGCGGCATCTGGCGCCCGACCACGTTGATGAAGATCGCGCCGGGCAAGGCGCCGAAGGGACGCCGGGTGTACGCGCAGGCAACGAGCGACCGGATGCGCCAGCTTCTGCGGCTGATCGCGCTTGAGGGGACCGGACGGCGCGGCGACGCCCCGGGCTACCGCGTCGGCGGCAAGACCGGGACCGCGGAGCGCGCCGGAGCGGGCGGATATTCGCGCAAGGTGAACGTGTCGACCTTCGCGGCGGCTTTCCCGATGGACGCGCCGCGCTATGTGGTGATCGCCATGCTCGATTCCCCAAAAGGCACCGCCGACACGTTCGGCTTCACCACCGCGGCGTGGACGGTCGCCCCCGTCGTCTCGCGCGTCATCCAGCGTTCGGGGCCGATGCTGGGCGTCTATCCCGACATGCGGCGCGACATCGATGTCAGCGACCTGACGCCCTTGCTGTGGAAAGCGCCGGGCGATGCGTCGAAGGCGGCGGTCGAATGAGGCTGGGCCAGCTGACCGGCCGCGACGAACCCCAGACCGTGACCGGCTTCGCCATCGATCATCGCCGCGTCGCGCCAGGCAATGTCTTCGGCGCGTTCCAGGGCACGCAGGTGAATGGCGAGGACTTCATTCCCGCCGCCGTCGCCGCCGGCGCGATCGCCGTGGTGGCGCGTCCCGAAGCCGTGGTGACCGGCGCGGTCCACATCGCCGACGATACGCCGCGCGCTCGCTTCGCCCGCGTGGCGGCCGATTTTTACGCGCCGTTTCCCGAAACCGCGGTGGCGGTCACCGGCACCAACGGCAAGACCTCGACCGTCGAGATGACCCGCCAGCTGTGGCGGATGACCGGGCATCATGCCGCGTCGATCGGCACGCTGGGCGTCACGACGGCGCAGGACCAGCTGTCGACCGGGCTGACCACGCCCGACATCGTCACCTTCCTGTCCAACGTCGCCGGGCTGGCGCGCGAGGGGGTGACGCACCTTGCCTTTGAGGCGTCGAGCCACGGTCTTTCGCAATATCGTACCGAAGGACTGCCGGTTCACGCCGCCGCCTTCACCAACCTCAGCCGCGACCATCTCGACTATCATGGCGACATGGCGGCCTATTTCACCGCAAAGATGCGGCTGTTTGCCGAAGTGCTCCAGCCGGACGGGACGTCGGTCGTCTGGGTCGACGATCCCTGGGCCGACCAGGTGATCGATCTGGCGCGGATGCGCGGCAACCGGCTGATGACGGTCGGCGAACATGGCGAGGCGATCCGCCTGGTCGCGCGCGAGCCCAGTCTGCTCGGCCAGGCGCTGACCATCGAATTCGATGGCGCCCAGCATCGCGTCAAACTGCCGCTGATCGGCCGCTACCAGGCCGCCAATGCGCTGATCGCGGCGGGGCTGGTTATCGCAACCGGGGGCGAGCCGACGGCGACCTTCGCCAATCTGGCGCGGCTGTCGCCCGTGCGCGGCCGGCTCGAGCGCGCGGTCATCACGCGGGCGGGCGCGCCCGTCTATGTCGACTATGCCCATACCCCCGATGCGATCGAGGCGGCGATCGCCGCGCTGAAACCGCATACGGAGGGGCGGCTGATCGTCGTGCTCGGCGCGGGCGGCGATCGCGATCCCGGCAAGCGCGAGCCGATGGGTCAGGTCGCCGCCGCGCACGCCGACCGGGTGATCGTCACCGACGACAATCCACGCAGCGAGGACCCGGCAGAGATCCGCCGCGCGATCCTGAAGGGCGCGCCCGACGCGACCGAGGTCGCCGACCGGCGCGAGGCGATCGCCCTCGCCGTGGCCGAAGCGGGGCCCAATGACATCGTACTGCTGGCGGGCAAGGGGCACGAGCAGGGCCAGATCGTCAGGGACCTGGTGCTGCCGTTCGACGACGTCACCGTCGCGCGCGAGGTCGCGGCGTGATGCGGGTGAGAAGCTATTTGGCCTCAGCAACGCTCCGTTCGTTTCGAGCGGAGTCGAGAAACGTGATGCACACGCGCGGCTGCCGTTTTTCGACTTCGCTCGAAACCAGCGGTCGTCGTGCAAGCTCGTGTGGCCATGGTGGGGCTGTCGCATGACCCCGCTATGGACCTCCGCCGAGATCGCAGCCGCCACCGGCGGCACGGCCAATGCCGACTTTGTCGTTTCCGGCGTCACGTTCGATTCGCGTGAGGTCGGGCCGGGCGACCTGTTCGTCGCGCTCCGGGGTGCGACGACCGACGGGCACCGTTTCCTCGATCAGGCGCGCGCGCAGGGCGCGGCGGGCGCACTGGTCGGCGCGGACTGGGACGGGCCGCAGGTGCGCGTCGCCGACACCATGGCGGCGCTGGAGGCGTTGGCGCAGGCGTCGCGCGCGCGGATGGCGGGGCGCGTGATCGGCGTCACCGGATCGGTCGGCAAGACCGGCACGAAGGAGGCGCTGTTCGCCGCGCTCGATCGCAGCTCGCCGGGCGAGGTGCACCGGTCGGTCAAAAGCTACAACAACCATACCGGCGTGCCGCTCAGCCTTGCGCGCATGCCGCGCGCGATGCGCTTCGGCGTGTTCGAAATGGGCATGAACCATGCCGGCGAATTGTCGGCGCTGACCCGGATCGTTCGTCCGCACTGCGCGCTGATCACCGCAATCGCGCCCGCGCACATCGAATTCTTCAAGGACGAAAGCGGTATCGCCGACGCCAAGGCAGAGATTTTCGAGGGGCTGGAGCCCGGCGGCACCGCGATCGTCCCGTTCGACAGCGTGCATTATCCCCGGTTGCGCGCCGCCGCCGAGCGTTATGCCGGGCGGGTCGTCAGCTTCGGCAGCGGCGCGGGTGCCGACGTTCGCGCGCTCGAATCGATGCGCACCCGCACGGGCGGCACCTATCTGAGCGCGCGCGTCGGTACGCATGAGGTCAACCTGACGCTGGCACAGCCGGGCGGGCACTGGGTGTCGAACGCGCTGTGCGTGCTTGCCGCGGTCGATGCGGTCGGCGGCGATCTTGGGCTCGCGGCGCTGGCGCTGGGCGAGCTGGGCGGCCTTGCCGGACGGGGCGAGCGCACCCGCATCGACCTCGGCGCTGGTGATCCCGTGCTGCTGATCGACGAAAGCTACAACGCCAACCCGGCTTCGATGCGCGCGACGCTGGCGGTCCTGGGCGAAGAGGCGGCGGCGCGGCGCATCGTCGTCCTGGGGGACATGCGTGAACTGGGCGCGGACAGTCCGGGCTATCACGCCGCGCTGGCCGAGCCGATGGTCGCGGCCGGCGTCGATTTCGCGCTGCTCGTCGGGCCCGAGATGGCCGCGCTCGCATCCGCGCTTGAGGGGCGCGTCGATTTCGTCCATGTCGCCGATGCCGCCAGCGCGCGCGAACGGGTCGTCGCGCTCGTCCGACCCGGCGATGCGGTGCTCGTCAAGGGATCCAACGGAATCGGACTGGCGGCGGTGGTCACCGCGCTGAAGGCAAGGACGTAATGCTGTACTGGCTGGCCGAGATGCTGGGCTTTCCCGGCGTGCTCAACCTGATCCGCTATCTCAGCTTCCGCACTGGCGGCGCGGTGGCGACCGCGCTGCTGATCGGGCTGGTGATCGGTCCGCGCTTCATCGGCTGGCTGCGCGTGCGCCAGGGCAAGGGCCAGCCGATCCGCACCGACGGCCCGCAATCGCATCTGTCGAAGCGCGGCACCCCGACCATGGGCGGGCTGATGATCCTGACCGCGATGAGCCTAGCCATCCTGCTGTGGATGGACATGTCCAACCCCTATGTCTGGGCGTGCCTTTTCGTGACGTTGGGCTTTGGCGCGATCGGTTTCCTCGACGACTATGACAAGGTGCGCAAGGCGAGCACCGCGGGCGTCTCGGGCCGGGTCCGGCTGCTCGCGGAGTTCGCGATCGCGGGTCTTGCCGCCTTCATCATCACGCGGCTGAACGGCACCCAGCTTTACGTGCCCTTCTTTTCCAACGTCGCGATCGACCTGGGCTATTTCTACATCGTCTTCGCCGCCTTCACGATCGTGGCGTTCGGCAACGCGGTCAACCTGACCGACGGGCTCGACGGCCTGGCGACGATGCCGGTGATCATCGCGTGCGTCGCGTTCATGATCTTTGCCTATCTGGCGGGCAATGCGCGCTTTGCCGAATATCTTGGCATCCCGCACGTCCCCGGCGCGGGTGACCTGGCGATCTTCTGCGGCGCGATCGTCGGCGCGGGGCTTGCCTTCCTGTGGTTCAACGCGCCGCCGGCGGCGGTGTTCATGGGCGATACCGGCAGCTTGGCGCTCGGCGGCGCGATCGGCACGATCGCGGTCGTCGCGCACCATGAAATCGTGCTCGGCATCGTCGGCGGCTTGTTCGTGGTCGAGGCGCTGAGCGTCATCATCCAGGTCTTTTTCTACAAGCGCACCGGCAAGCGCGTGTTCAAGATGGCGCCGATCCACCATCATTTCGAGCAACTGGGCTGGAGCGAGCCGACGGTCGTGATCCGCTTCTGGATCATCGCGATCGTGCTGGCGCTGGCTGGCCTCAGCACGTTGAAACTGAGGTGATCGTCGCGTCCGCCTGGCGCGGCAAACGCTATGCGGTGCTGGGGCTGGCGCGCTCCGGCGCAGCGACGGTCGCCGCGCTGCTCGCGGCGGGTGCGGAGGTGCTGGCGTGGGATGCGGATGAGGGGCGGCGCGATGAGATCCTCCCCGAGCTTGCTCGGGGAGGGGGACCGCGCCCGCAGGGCGTGGTGGAGGGGTCTGGCCCCGAAATTACCCCTCCACCATCGCTGCGCGATGGTCCCCCTCCCCGAGACAAGCTCGGGGAGGACCTGACGCTCGTCGATCCGCTGACGGTCGATCTGACCGGCTATGCGGCGGTTGTCGTCTCGCCGGGCGTGCCGCTCAATCGGCACCCGATTGCGGCCCATGCCGCGCAATTCGGCATCCCCATCATCGGCGACATCGAACTGTTCGCGCAGGCGCGCGGCGAGCTGCCGGCGCACCGCGTCGTCGGTATCACCGGCACCAACGGCAAATCGACCACGACTGCGCTCATCCACCACATCGTCGCGACGGCGGGCTGGCCGGCACGGATGGGCGGCAATATCGGCCTGCCGATCCTGGGGCAGGAAGCGCTGCCCGAGGGCGGGGTGTATGTGCTCGAACTGTCGAGCTATCAGATCGATTTGACCCAGAGCCTCGATTGCGAGGTCGCGGTGCTGCTCAACATCACCCCCGATCATCTCGATCGTTACCGGGACTTCGACGCCTATGCCGCCGCCAAGGCGCGGCTGTTCGCGATGCAGTCGCCGGGCCACGCCGCGATCATCGGCATCGCCGACGCGCCATCGGCGGCGATCGCACGCCAGGTGGCACTGAGCGGGCGGGGCGAGCAGCTGACCAAGATCGCGCCGGGCGTGTGCATGGACCAGTCAAGCTGGCCGGCGCTGCAGGGGCCGCACAACGCCCAGAACGCGCTCGCCGCGATCAGCGCGTGCGAGGCGCTGGGCGTGCCGCAGGCGGCGATCACGCGCGGGCTTGAGACCTTCGGCGGTTTGCCCCACCGCATGGAACGGGTGAGTGAGGTCGGCGGCGTTCTGTTCGTCAACGACAGCAAGGCGACCAACCCCGATTCTGCCGCGCCGGCGCTGCGGGCCTATGACCGCATCCACTGGATCGTCGGCGGCCAGGCCAAGAGCGACGACCTGGAGGCGTGCCGGCCCGGTTTCGGCCATGTCGTGCGCGCCTACACGATCGGGGACGCGGCGGCACGCTTCGCCGAGCTGCTGGCGGGCGAAATGCCGGTCGAACGCTGCGACACGCTCGACCGCGCGGTCGCCGCCGCGGCCGCCAATGCCCGGCCGGGCGAGACGGTGCTGCTGTCGCCGGCCTGCGCATCGTTCGACCAGTTCCGCGATTATGAAGCCCGCGGTGACGCCTTCCGCACGCTGGTGGAGGGGCTGAAATGACCGACGCGGCGCGTGAGACCGGGCCGGGCGGACTGCGTGGCCGCGTCGCGCGCGAGCTGGGGCGCGGCACCCGGTCGCCGATCGGCATGTGGTTCTGGGAAATCGACCGGCTGCTCCTGTTGCTCATCCTGTTGATGATCGCGCTCGGGCTGGTCGCGGTTGCCGCCGGGTCGCCGGCTTCGGCCCATCGCTATTCGGATGCCGACACCAGTTTCCCACCGATGTATTATCTGTGGCGGCAGTTCGGCTGGGCGGCGATCTCGCTGCCCGTCCTGATCGCGACGTCGATGCTGCCGGTACAGTTCGCCAAGCGCGCGGCGATCGTCGGCACGCTGGTGCTGCTGCTCTGTCTCGTTGCGGTCCCCTTCATCGGGCACGAGGTGAACGGCGCGCGGCGCTGGATCGGCGTCGGCATCTCGCAGTTTCAGCCGTCCGAATTCCTCAAGCCGTGTTTTGCGATCACGGTCGCGTGGATGCTGTCGCTGCGCGCGCACGACCCGCAGCTGCCCGTCATTCCCCTGACCGGCCTGCTGACCGCAGTCATCGCCGCGCTGCTGATGATGCAGCCCGACCTGGGCCAGACCGTCCTGTTCTGCTCGATCTGGCTCGCGCTCCTGATGATCGCGGGCATTTCCCCGCGCGCCGTCGCCGCGCTGGGCGCGGCCGGGCTGGCCGGGGTGGTCGCCGCCTATCTGTTCTACGGGAATGCGCGCGCGCGCATCGACGCGTTCCTGTTCCCCGATCAGGAAACGCTCGCCGCCGACACCTATCAATCCGACATGGCGCACGCGACGCTCACCGCGGGCGGGCTGACCGGCACGGGGCCGGGCGGCGGGCGCGTCAAGTTCCGCCTGCCGGAGGCGCATACCGACTACATCTTCTCGGTGATCGGCGAGGAGTTCGGACTGATCGCCTGCGCGGTCATCGCGCTCCTGTTCCTCGCGCTGATCGTGCGGGTGTTTGTCCGATTGCTGGACGAAACCGACGCCTTCCGCCTGATGGCGGCGGCTGGCCTGGCGGTGCAGTTCACCGTCCAGGGGATCATCAACATGGCGGTGAACACGGGGCTTGCGCCGTCCAAGGGCATGACCCTGCCGTTCATCAGCTATGGCGGATCGTCGATGATCGCGCTGTCGGCGGGCATGGGCTTGCTGCTCGCATTCACGCGCCGCAACCCGTATCTGTTGCGCTCCCCCTATTCGGTGGGCTGGAGCGGCAGATAGGATGACGACCAAGCGGCATTACATCATGGCGGCGGGCGGCACGGGCGGACACATGGTGCCCGCCGCCGCGCTCGCGGCCGAGCTGATCCGGCGCGGCCATCGCGTTTCGCTGGTCAGCGACGCGCGCGGCGTGCGCTTTCCCGGATTGTTCGACGGCATCGATACGCATGTCCTGCCCGCAGGAAGGCTGGGCGGCGGTCCGATCGGCTATGCGCGTGCGGCGTCGCAGATGCTGAAGGGCCGCGCCCAGGCGATCCGCCTCTATCGCGAGGTCGAACCCTCCGCCGTGGTCGGTTTCGGCGGCTACCCGGCCTTCCCGGCATTGCTCGCCGCGTTCAATCGCGGCATCCCGACCGTCATCCACGAACAGAACGCCGTGCTCGGCCGCGTCAATCGGCTGGTCGCCGGGCGTGTCGATGCGATCGCGACGTCCTATCCCGACACCGAGCGGCTGAAGCCCGCGCATCTCGACAAGGTGCGCCTGGTCGGCAATCCGGTGCGCGAAGCGGTGGCGGCGCTGCGGATGCGCCCCTTTCCGCACCTGGACGAGGAAGGGATTTTCCGCGTGCTGGTGACCGGCGGCAGCCAGGGCGCGTCGATCCTGAGCGAAGTCGTCGCCGATGGGCTGGCGATGCTGCCCATCCATTTCCGCCGCCGGATGCAGGTAACGCACCAGGTGCGGATCGAGGATATCGACAAGGTGCGCGCCAAATATGCCGAGCACGCGATCCCGGCCGAAGTCGCGACCTATCTGCCCGACCTGCCCGACCGGCTCGCCTGGGCACACATCGTCATTGCGCGCGCGGGTGCGTCGACGATCGCCGAGCTGACCGCGGCCGGGCGTCCGGCGATCCTGGTGCCGCTGCCGAGTGCCACCGACGATCACCAGACCGCGAATGCGCGCGAGATCACCGAAGCCGGCGGCGCGCGTACCATTCCGCAACGGCTGTTCACCGCGCGCGAGCTCGCCAAGCAGATGCAGCGCCTCGGCCTCGATCCCAAGGGGCTGGAGAATGCTGCGGCGCGCGCCCGCAGCGTCGGGCGGCCCGATGCGACCCGCGACCTCGCCGACCTGGTCGAGCGCGTCCATGCGCCGCTCGCCCCGATCGGGCCAGCGCCGTCGGCCAACCGCAGCCGGGAAGCCTACGCATGAGGGGAGTCGCGACCGACATCGGCACGATCCACTTCGTCGGCATCGGCGGCATCGGCATGTCGGGCATTGCCGAAGTGATGAAGAATCTCGGCTATCAGGTGCAGGGGTCGGACGTGGCCGAGGGCTATGTCGTCCAGGGGCTGCGCGACCGCGGCATCCCGGTGACGATCGGCCACCATGCCGACAATCTGGGCGACGCCGCGGTGGTCGTCACCTCGACCGCGATCCAGCGCGGCAATCCGGAAGTGGAGGCCGCGCTCAACCGCCGCATTCCGGTGGTGCGCCGCGCCGAGATGCTGGCGGAGCTGATGCGGCTCAAATCCACCGTCGCGGTCGCGGGCACGCACGGCAAGACGACGACGACCAGCATGATCGCCGCGCTGCTGGATGCGGGCGGGGTCGATCCGACCGTCATCAATGGCGGCATCATCAACAGCTATGGCAGCAACGCCCGACTTGGCGCGAGCGACTGGATGGTGGTCGAAGCGGACGAGAGCGACGGCAGCTTCCTGCGCCTCGATGGCACGATCGCGGTCGTGACCAACATCGATCCCGAGCATCTCGACCATTACGGCTCGTTCGAGGCGGTCAAGGACGCCTATGTCGAGTTTGTCGAGAACGTGCCCTTTTACGGCGCGGCGCTGCTGTGCCTCGACCATCCCGAGGTGCAGGCGATCATCCCCAAGGTGCGCGACCGCCGCATCGTCACCTATGGCTTCTCCGCGCAATCGGACGTGCGCGGCGTCAACGTCACACCTTATCCGGGCGGCAACCGGTTCGAAGCGATCATCCGCCACCGTGACGGCACCACCCGCTCGATCGAGGGCATCGACCTGCCGATGCCGGGCCGCCACAACGTCCAGAACGCGCTGGCGGCGGTCGGCGTCGCGCTGGAGCTGGGCGTCGACGATGCGACGATCCAGCGTGGCTTCGCCAATTTCGGTGGCGTCAAGCGGCGCTTCACCAAGGTGGGCGAAGTGGCGTTCGGCGCGGGTCAGCCGCCGGCGCTGGTGATCGACGATTACGGCCACCACCCGGTCGAGATCCGCGCGGTCCTGTCCGCGGCGCGCGAAAGCGCAGTCGCGCGCGTGATCGCGGTGTGCCAGCCGCACCGCTATTCGCGGCTCGGCAATCTGATGGAGGAGTTCGCGCAGGCGTTCAACGACGCCGACCGGGTGCTGGTGACGCCGGTCTATGCCGCCGGCGAAGCGCCGGTCGAGGGCGTCAGCGCCGAAGCGTTGGTCGAGGCGGTGCAGCGGCGCGGGCACCATGCGGTCGCGGCGGTCGCGGATGCCGATGCACTCGCGGCGGAGCTGGCGCGCGTGGTCGAGCCGGGTGACCTGATCGTCTGCCTGGGCGCGGGCGACATTACGAAGTGGGCGGCCGGGCTGGCCCATGCGATTGAGGCGGCGCGGGGATGACTATCCGCACCTCTTCCCCAGAAACCCCGTTCGTTTCGAGCGAAGTCGAGAAACGTGCGCCCGGACCGCGTTTCTCGACTTCGCTCGAAACGAACGGTGAGTCTTTACAAGCGGCAGAGGCTCCTTCCCCCCTTCCGCGAGCGGGAGGGTTCGGGGGAGGGCCTGATCCGGACGGACGAATTCCCACACCCCAACCCCCTCCCGCGGGCGGGAGTATATCCGCCGTGCGCGGCAAGCTGACCGCGCAGGCGCCGCTGGCACCCCTCGTCTGGTTCAAATCGGGCGGGGCGGCGCGGTGGTTGTACGAGCCCGCAGATGCCGATGACCTCGTGCGGTTCCTGGCTGATCTCGATCCGGCCATCCCGGTCCTGGCGCTTGGCCTCGGTTCCAACCTGATCATCCGTGATGGCGGCTGGCCGGGCGTCGTGATCCGGCTGGGCAAGCCGTTCGCCACCGTCGAGCGGCTGGATGCGACGACGCTGCGCTGCGGCGCCGGGGCGTCGGGCATCCTGGTGTCGTCCACCGCGCGCGACGCGGGGATTGCCGGACTTGAGTTCCTGCGCTCGATCCCCGGCACGGTCGGCGGCTTCGTGCGGATGAACGGTGGCGCCTATGGTCGCGAGACCGCCGACATCCTGGTCGAGTGCGACATCGTGCTGCGCTCCGGCGAGCGGCGCACGCTCGATCGCGCCGCGCTTGGCTACACTTATCGCCACAGCGAATTGCCCGATGGCGCGGTGGTGGTCGGGGCCACTTTTCTCGGCGAACCCGGCGATCCGGCGGCGATCCAGGCAGAGATGGACCGCATCGCCGCCGCGCGTGAGGCGTCGCAGCCGCTGCGCAGCAAGACCGGCGGATCGACCTTCAAGAACCCTGACGGGCACAAGGCCTGGGCATTGGTCGATGCGGCGGGCTGTCGCGGGTTGACCATCGGCGGCGCGCAAGTGAGCGAGAAGCACACCAATTTCCTCATCAACACCGGCACCGCCACCAGCGCCGACATCGAGGCGCTGGGCGAGGAAGTGCGCGCACGAGTGAAAGCGCAGTCGGGCGTCGAGCTGGAATGGGAGATTCAGCGGGTGGGGGTGGCGAAGTGACCGCGTGGGCTCAGCTCTTCCCCGTACCGGGGAGGATCAAGTGACCGCTCCCCTTCATATCGCCGTCCTGATGGGCGGCTGGTCGGC
Organism: Sphingomonas sp. CCH15-F11; assembly: GCF_001557005.1. Lineage (NCBI taxonomy): Bacteria > Pseudomonadati > Pseudomonadota > Alphaproteobacteria > Sphingomonadales > Sphingomonadaceae > Sphingomonas > Sphingomonas sp. CCH15-F11. The sequence continues at coordinate 68,873 of NZ_LSKG01000100.1, forward strand.
GGAGCGTGAGGTGTCGCTGATGTCGGGCGCAGGCATTGCCGAGGCGCTGGAGCAGCTGGGCCATCGCGTCACCCGCATCGACATGGATCGCCACGTCGCGCTGCGCCTGAGCGAGGCAAGGCCCGATCTCGTCTTCAACGCGCTGCACGGCACGCCGGGCGAGGACGGATCGGTGCAGGGAATGCTCGACCTGATGGGGTTGCGCTACACCCATTCGGGCATGGTCACGTCGGTCATCGCGATCGACAAGGTGCTGACCAAGCAGGCGCTGGTGCCGTTCGGCATCCCGATGCCGGGCGGGCGCATCGTCAAGTCTGCTGAGCTTTACGAGCGCGATCCGCTGCCACGCCCCTATGTGCTCAAACCCGTCAATGAAGGCTCATCGGTCGGCGTCGCGATCGTGACCGATGAAGGCAATTTCGGCAATCCGATCAGCCGCGACGCCGCCGGCCCGTGGCAGGAATTCGACGAACTGCTTGCCGAGCCGTTCATTCGCGGGCGCGAACTGACCACCGCGGTGCTGGGCGACGCGGCGCTGGGGGTGACCGAGCTCAAGCCGAAAAGCGGCTTCTACGATTATGACGCCAAATATACCGACGGGCTGACCGAGCACGTCTTTCCCGCCGAAATTCCCGACGAGATCACCGCGGCGTGCCGCGCGATCGCGATCGAGGCGCACAAGCGACTCGGCTGTCGCGGCGCGTCGCGTTCCGATTTCCGCTGGGACGACCAGCGCGGCGTCGAGGGGCTGTTCCTGCTCGAGGTCAACACCCAGCCCGGCATGACGCCCTTGAGCCTGGTGCCAGAACAGGCGCGACATATGGGGATCAGTTATCCCGAACTGGTTCAGCGCATCGTCGACGCGGCGATGGCCGACCCCGAAATGGAGCCCGCATGACCCGCACCGCGACGCGCCGCGCGAGCCCCAAGCGCACCCAGCAGCTGAAGCGCAAGCCTCAGGCGAAGCGGCCGCGCCGTGCCGGCGTGCTCGACCACGCGGTCGCGGTGCTGCCCGGTGGCGAACACACCGCGCGCCGGCTGGCGGCGTGGTCGATCACCGGCGGCGTGTGCGCGCTGTTGCTGGCCGCGGCGAGCTGGGCCGGCATTCCCGGCGCGATCGGCGTGGCGATGGCCGAGGGGATCGGCGAGGCTGGATTCCGGGTCAAGGAAATCGACATCATCGGCTTGAAGCGGATGGACCGCAATTCGGTCTATGCGGCCGCGCTCGACCAGCAATCGCGCGCGATGCCGCTCGTCGATCTCAACCAGGTGCGCGACCGGCTGCTCGAATATGGCTGGATCGAGGAAGCGCGCGTGTCGCGCCGCCTGCCCGACCGTATCGTGATCGAGATCGTCGAGCGCAAGCCGGCGGCGGTGTGGCAGCATGACGGCCAGCTGATGCTGATCGACATGGCGGGCGTGCTGCTCGAACCGGTGCTGCCGTCGGCGATGCCCGAGCTGCCCCTGGTGATCGGCGAGGGTGCCAACGCCAAGGCCCCGGCCTATGAGGCACTGATCGACGCGACGCCGGCGCTCAAGCCGCTGGTCAAGGCCGCGACGTGGGTCGGGGACCGGCGCTGGAACCTGACCTTTGAAAGCGGCGAGGAACTGGTGCTGCCCGAAGGTGACGAGACTGCGCGCGCCGCGCTGATCAAGTTCGCGGAGATCGACGGGACGCAGGGGTTGCTCGGTCGCGGCTATCGCCGCTTCGACATGCGTGATCCAAAGAAGCTGGTCGTGCGCCTGTCGGGCGGCAATCTGGCGCAGACGATCGACGGGGAGGGGCTGTGACGGCGCGCCGCGTCGTCGGTCCGTGTAGACAAGGGGTGGAGTAAATGGCGAAGGCGCAACCGGACGGGCTGATCACCGCGCTCGATATCGGATCGTCCAAGATCTCGGCACTGATCGCGCAGAAGCTGGATGGCGGCGAGCTGCTGGTGCTCGGCACCGGCCAGCGCGAGAGCCGCGGCGTCAAGCGCGGCTATATCGCCGACATGCGCGCGACCGAGACCGCGGTGCGCGAGGCGGTCGAACAGGCCGAACGCATTGCCGGCACCAATATCGAACATGTCTGGGTCAGCTTTTCGGCGGGCAACCTGGTTTCCGACATCGTGCGGCTGGAAAGCGACCTGGGCGGGCACCGGGTCGAACAGGGCGATATCGACGCGCTGCTGAAGGCCGGGCGCAACGCGGTCGACCCCGGCCAGCGCATGGTGCTGCACGCGCATCCGATGCGCTACACGCTCGACGGGCTGACCGGTGTGCCCGATCCGCTGGGGCTGCACGCCGACCGGCTGGGGGTCGAGATCCATGTCGTCGCCACCGAGGGATCGCCGGTCCGCAACCTCGACCTGTGCGTGCGCTCGGCACATCTGAACGTGAAGTCGATCGTCGCGGCGCCCGTTGCCACTGGGCTTGCCTGTATCAGCCAGGAGGAGCGCGAACTCGGCGTGGCGCTCGTCGAAATCGGTGCCGGCATCACCAACGTCTCGGTCTTCTCGCACGGGGTGCTGACCGGGCTCGCCTCGATCCCGCTGGGTGCCGCCGATATCACCGACGACATCGCGTCCGCCTTTGGCACCAACCGCGCCCAGGCCGAGCGCCTGAAATGCTTCTACGGCTCAGCCAATGCCAGCCCGCGCGATAATCACGACATGCTCGACGTCGCGCCGATCGCGTCGGACGACGAAGCCGAAGGCACCCGGATCACGCGCGCGCAGCTGATCGCGGTGATCCGCCAGCGGCTCGACCGGCTGATGGTCGAAATCCGCAAGGAGCTGAAGCGGCTGGGGTTCGAGGATCCGGTCGGCCGCCAGATCGTGCTGACCGGCGGCGGCGCGGAACTCAAGGGCATTGCCGATTATGCGCAGCAGGCGCTCGGCAGCGCGGTCCGCGTCGGACGGCCGCGCGGATTGACCGCCCTGCCCGAAGCGCATGGCGGCCCCGGCTTCGCGACGTTAGCGGGTCTGGCGATGTTCGCGGCGGCCGACCCCATCGATCTGCGCGCGATCGAGCCGGCACAGCAGCTGGTGACGCGCCCGACCACCAAGGCATTGATCGGAAGGCTGATTACCGCGTTCCGAACAAATTATTAAACAAATGCGTCAGGGCCGCGCATTCGGGCTAGAGTCGCTGGTTTAGATGGTGCACAACGGCGGTCGAGTTGGGATTGTCGCGCTCTGGGGAAGCCGCGGGGAGAATTGAAATGGGAATCGAGTTTCTGATGGACGATGTCGGTGAATTGACCCCGCGTATCTCGGTGATCGGGGTCGGCGGTGCCGGTGGCAACGCGATCGCCAACATGATCCGGTCGGACGTGCAGGGCGTCGATTTCCTGGTCGCCAACACCGATGCGCAGGCGCTGAAGCAGTCGGTCGCGCAGCAGCGCATCCAGCTGGGCGCGAAGATCACCCAGGGCCTGGGCGCAGGTTCGCGGCCCGAAATCGGGCGCGCGGCCGCCGAGGAGACGATCGAGCAGGTCCAGAAGGCGCTGGAGGGTAGCCATATGTGCTTCCTCGCCGCCGGCATGGGTGGCGGCACCGGCACGGGAGCTGCGCCGGTCATTGCCAAGGCCGCGCGCGACATGGGCATTCTGACCGTCGGTGTTGTGACCAAGCCCTTTGCCTTTGAGGGCAAGCGCCGCTCCAAGTCGGCCGAGGCCGGCATCGAAGAGCTTCAGAAGTACGTCGACACGCTGATCGTCATTCCCAACCAGAATCTGTTTCTGATCGCCAACGCCAACACGACCTTCAAGCAGGCGTTCGAGATGGCGGACGAAGTGCTGCAGCAGGGCGTGCGCGGCATCACCGACCTGATGGTCATGCCCGGCCTCATCAACCTCGACTTCGCCGACGTTCGTTCGGTGATGCAGGAAATGGGCAAGGCGATGATGGGCACCGGCGAGGCCGAGGGCGACAATCGCGCCATCGAAGCCGCGCAAAAGGCGATCGCCAACCCGCTGCTCGACGGCGTGTCGCTGAACGGCGCGAAGGGCGTGATCGTGTCGATCACCGGCGGCGAGGACATGCGCCTGCTCGAGGTCGACGAGGCCGCGAACCATATCCGCGAGCTGGTCGACGAGGATGCGAACATCATCTGGGGTTCGGCGTTCAATCCGGAGCTCGAGGGCAAGAT
>NZ_LSKG01000101.1:0-1313 GCF_001557005.1 Sphingomonas sp. CCH15-F11
ATGAGCGATTTCGATATCGAGGCGATCCGCGCCGAAGTCCGCGCGATGGATTTCGCGCGCGGCACGCCCGCAGAAGTCGCCATGTGGCGCGAGGACATGGCGGAATCTCGCGCCAACCTCGTGATCGAGGACATGATCCCGACGCCGAACGATGATGCGTTTTTCGATATGCTGCTGAATGAAGGGGCGTCCCCTCCCCTCGTGTCGCAAATCCTGCTCCGGCTGCTCGATCATCCCGACGCCGATCGCACCTTGCCGGTCACGCCAGCGGCGATCAGGGCGACAGCCTGACGGCCGCCAGGGGCGCACCGTCGAAACCCGCCATCGTCGCGTCATGGGATCAGCTTATATAGGGATACCAGGAGAACGATCGATGCGCTCCATCAACCCCTTGTTCGAGGATGCGGTGATCGACTGCGTGGCGACCGACCGCGAACCGACCGTCCAGGAGCTGTTCCACGTCGCGCAGCGGATTTGGGCGGAAGGTGCGGCCAATCGTTCGGTGTTCCGCTGGGATTGCCTCCCGCCCACCGATACCGAAAAGCTCCTCGCCCTGCGCGCCGCGCAAGCTGCCCTGTCCGGGTCGGTCGCGCACGACACGCCCCGCCGCTAACCGCGTCAGGCGGAAAGCTTGTCCTTCAGCGCCTTGGCGGGCGTGAACACGGCCTTGGTCGAGGCCGCGATCTGCATAGGCTCGCCGGTGCGCGGATTGCGGCCGGTCCGGGCGGTTGTGGCCTTGCTCGCAAACTTGCCGAACCCCGGCAGCGTCACGTCCTCGCCGCGCGCGACCGCATCGCCGATGGCCCCGAACACGCGATCGAGCAGCGTCCGTGCCTTGACCATGCTCATGCCGCTTTCCGCCGCAACATTCTTCGCCAGATCGTCCAGCTTCATCAGGCTTTCCCTCCCTTGTCGCAGATGGGATAGCCCCTCCATCGACACGCGCAAGATCAGCGATACGACGCTGCAGCACCTCGCGCGGCACCGGGTGAACATCGCGCCGGCCCCTCGGAAGGCGTCAGCGCCTACGTCATCGCGCGGTGGCTCGCCACGCTCGACGAAATCATGCGGATGCCGCCCGACCAGCTCCTGTTGCTGCGCCAGGGCGAACACTTGCTCGCGGTCGAGAAAATCCGCTTCTACGACCAGCGCGAGTTCGCGGGCCTGGTTGATCCGGCGCGATTTAAGCCCCGCTGGCGACAGTCGACGCGATCAGCACCTCGAATACGTCGAAGGCCCCTTTTCTGCCCTCACGGCGCTCCTGACGGCCGCAGGAGGGCGCTTCCGTCGCCACCTCGCCCACCTTCTCCCCG
>NZ_LSKG01000102.1:0-584 GCF_001557005.1 Sphingomonas sp. CCH15-F11
TGAGTGCGCGCTTATACGTCGTTGCCGACGTGCGCTCAGAAGTGCAATAAGCGGGGCGTCATGGCGATCTACCATTTCTCCGCCAAGGTTGTGAGCCGCGCAAACGGATCGAGCGCCGTCGCGAGCGCCGCCTATCGTTCCGCGTCCGAGCTGCACGACGTCCGGCTTGGACGCGATCACGACTTCTCGAACAAGGCGGGCGTGATCCACTCCGAGGTAATGTTACCGGAGGGCGCGCCGGAGCGTTTAAACGACCGCTCGACCTTGTGGAACGAGGTGGAGGCTGGGGAGAAGCGCAAGGACGCACAGCTTGCCCGCGAGGTGGAGTTCTCGATTCCGCGTGAGATGAACGAGAAGCAGGGCGTCGCGCTCGCGCAAGACTTCGTGAAGAAGCAGTTTGTCGATCGCGGCATGGTCGCCGACCTGAACGTGCATTGGGACAAGGCGAAGGACGGCACGCCGAAGCCGCACGCACATGTCATGCTGGCGATGCGCGATGTGGGGCCGGAGGGGTTCGGCAAGAAGAACCGCGACTGGAACTCGACCGAGCTGTTGAAGGACTGGCGCGAGGCGTGGAGCGCGCA
>NZ_LSKG01000103.1:0-1078 GCF_001557005.1 Sphingomonas sp. CCH15-F11
CGAAATCCATCGCGCGGACTTCGGCGCGGATCGCCTCGATATCGAAATCGCTCATGCTTCGTCCTTCGCTTCGCCTTCCGCGTCGAACGCGCGCTTGCCGCGCCGCTTCCACAGCGCCAGCACGTCGCCGGCATCATCGCCACGCGCACGTCCCGCCAGATCGAGCAGCGCGCCGTAGAGCGTGGCGCGATCGTCGTCGGCTAGCTCGACCAGCCCGGCTTTCTGGACCAGCCCGCCCAGCTCGATCAGATGGCGCGTTCGTTCGCGGCGTTGCACGACCCAGCCCCTGCTATCCGTTCGCCGCTGACCCGCTTCCGCCCGCAGCGTCGCCGCCCGGTTCAGCTTGAGCGCCCGATCCGTCGATCGCAGCAGCGCCGCCACCTTTCCGCCCGCGCCGCTGAAAGAAGGCAGCGCCCTTCGCACGCCATGCCTCCTTCGCGCTGGTATCCTTCGACCCGATCGCATCGAGGAGCACCCCGGCCAGCGTCTCGGCATCGAGCGCATCGGCCCCCGTGGCGGCGACGAGCTGGCCGAGCTGTTCAACCCGCTTCGCCTTTAGCGCGCGGGCCTTGTCGCCGAGCGCCTTCAGTTCGGCGTCGTAATCGCGCACCTTCCGCATCGCCCTCACCCTTCCGCGCATCAACCAGAGACACCTTAGCGGACCCGGCATTGGGGTAAAGCACGAACGGCAGGAAAAGCGGCACCAAGTCAATCACGAGGAGCGTAGCGGATTGTGAGTGCGCGCTTATACGTCGTTGCCGACGTGCGCTCAGAAGTGTAATAAGCCAAGCGTCATGGCGATCTACCATTTTTCCGCCAAGGTCATCAGTCGCCAGACCGGCGCGAGCGCGGTGGCGAGTGCCGCCTATCGGTCCGCGTCCGAGCTGCATGACGATCGCTTCAACCGTAACCACGATTTCAGCAACAAGGCGGGCGTCATCCACTCCGAGGTGATGTTGCCAGAGGGCGCGCCGGAGCGTTTAAACGATCGCGCGGCCTTGTGGAACGAGGTGGAGGCGGGGGAGAAGCGCAAGGACGCGCAGCTTGCCCGCGAGGTGGAGTTCTCGATTCCGCGCGA
>NZ_LSKG01000104.1:0-4133 GCF_001557005.1 Sphingomonas sp. CCH15-F11
CCGACGACCCGCGCGTATCGCCGCTGATCGGCGACATCCCCGCGGACCTCGCCCCGGCGATGATCGTGACCGCCGGGCACGACCCACTGTGCGACGAGGCCCATGCCTATCATCTGCGGCTGATCGAGGCCGGCATCGCCAGCCGCTACGAATGCATTGAATCGACCATCCACGCCTTCCTGTCCTTCGGCATCCTCGACTGCGCGCAGGCGATGCGCCGCGAGCTGGCGCAGGCGATGGGACAGGCGATGCGCATCATCTAGCAGAGCCGGGGATACCGGCCGAACCACAACAGGAGTGAGAGGCCATGACGGGAACCCGGATTGCACGCGGCTGGCGCCGCCTGTGGACGACGATTGCAGTGACGATGTCGATGGCCGGTGCCGCCGCGCCGGCATCGGCGGGCAGCACCACGCTGGAGGCGACCTATTCGAGCGGCATCGCCAATGGCTGGGTGCGCATCGAGCGATGGCGCGACAACGCCACCGGCTTCACCCAGGAAGCCTTTCCCACCGACGGGCGCGGCGACCAGAGCGGCCAGCGCGCGACCGCGTTCGGCACGCCGCAGCCGCATTCGTCGAAATTCCTGATGTATTACGCGCCGGGATGGAACACCGGCACGCGCGCCACCCCGGTGCTGCTGGTCCATGGCGCCAACCAGGACGCCGACCTCGCCTGGGCCGACCCCAATGAAGCCGGTGGCTATGGCTGCGGCCGGCCGACCTGCCCCTCGACCGGGCTGATGCAGACGCTGTCGGCGGACGGGTACAAGGTGTTCGCGCTCGGCCTGCCGCACAAGAATGGCGACGGCTATTTCTGGTCGGAACAGATCGCCGATGCGATCGCGATCATCAAATCGCGGACCGGGGCGACATCGGTCGACGTCGTCGCCTGGTCGAAAGCCGCGTCGAACGCGCGCATGTACATCTCCGGCGTCCGCAAGAGCTGGGGCACCGCCTATCGCGGCGACGTGCGCCGGCTGATCCTGCTGGGCAGCGCCAATAACGGCATCGACCTGTCGTTCCGCCATGGCTGGACGTTCAGCCTGACCGTCTATCCCGCGTGCGGCGGCGTCATCAACGGGCCGACCCCGCATGATTCACTGGTCTGCTATGGCCTGTGGCGCTCGGGCGCGGAATGGACCTATGGCTCGGCCTATTTCCCGGGATCGGCGCAACTGCTCAAATCCTGGGTCGGCCGGTTCGCGCTACCGACCTATGAGCAGGACTGGTACACGACCTTTTACGGCGGCACCGGCTTCTACAGCGCCGGGCCGGGCCTCAACGCCTATCTCAGCCGCTCGCTGGTTGATACCATCCGCTACGCGCCCTCGCCCGCCGGCGTGCGCGTCCACAATGTCTGCGGCAACCAGCCCGATATCGCGCTGCTCCACAATGAACATACCGGGCCATCCGACGGCGTCGTGTTCATCGAAAGCTGCCGCGACATCCAGGGGATCACCACCCATGGCGGCAGCGTGACCGTCGCAGTCAATCACCTGGAGCTCGGCTGGGTCAGCACGTCGACCGACTATATCCGGCAATATCTGTCGGCGAGCTGACGCCGCTCCCTGGAACTCCGATCGGGACCGACCGTTGATCAACCATCACGACCACAACCCGAAAGGAGTTCCGCCATGGGCGAGCTGACCGACAAGATCAAAGGCAACGTCAACGAAGCGTTGGGCAAGGCCAAGCAGCAGTCGAACGATCCCGACACGCGCGCCGAGGGCGCGGCCCAGGAAGGCAAGGGCAAGGCCCAGCAGTTTGCCGGCAAGGTGAAGGGCGCGCTCGGCGACGACATCTGACGAAAAATCCCCCGGCGCGGTAACCCCGGCCCGTTTTGCAGCGAAACCCGCGGCATGATAGGCAGGCACATGCGCCGGGGCGTCCTGATCCTGATAACGACGCTCCTGCTCGCGCCGACCGGCGCGGCGGGGGCGTCTTTTCATATGACACCGACGCATATGGGCATGGTCGAGGCTGCGCCGGTCCGGCCCGATTGCACCAATTCCTGCTGTCCGGACGACGAGCCCGGACAATCGGCGGCGTGCGACGTCGCCTGCGCCGGCTGTCATGCCGGCTTCGTCCGCGCGAACCCGGTCGATCACGCCGCACCCTTCGCGCCCGTATCCTATGCCATCATCCACAGCCGCGACCCGGCACGCTTTCCCGCCAGTCCCGATCCGCCCCCGCCGCGCGGCCGACCCGACCCGATCGTCCATTAGTCCCATCAAGGAATTTGACATGCGTTATCTGAAATACGGGGCCATCGGCCTGTTCTTCACCGCCAGCTCGGCCTATGCGGCCGCCCCCGGCGCCGTCGGCACTGCGGTGCACGCCGCCTGCTGCGCCATCGGCGTGTGCTGCGGCCTGCCGTGCTGCGATTGATCCTCCAACCGCCCGGCGGGGATGACCGCCTGGCCTGACGACCTGCGACGGGGCGTCGGACGATCCTTCGTCCGGCGCCCCGCTGTCGTGGCGGGGGCAAGATGTCGATCGAAACCCGGCCCGGCCGCGATATCATTCTGTCACCCTGGCCATCGGAGCGCATCATGCGTCTGCTTCCCCTCACCGCGGTGCTGATCCTGGGCGGATGCGGGACCGATGCGGGCCCGCCCGCCGCCGACGCGGCCGTCGCGGCCTCCGAACTCGCGCCGACCGCCGCCCGGGCGATCGGCCTGACCGCGGCTGACGGGGTGAAGGTGACGGGCCGGCTGCTCGAGGTGACCGACGCACTCGGGCTGATCCTGCTGTTCCACCAAGCGGGGTCGAGCAAGGACGAATATGCGACCATCCAGCCGCACCTCGCCGAGCTGGGCTACAGCTCGCTGGCGATCGACCAGCGGTCGGGCGGCGACCTGTTCGGCCGCAACGAAACCGCGCGCGCGCTGGGCGGGACGCGCGACTATCTCGAGGCCCGCGCCGACCTCGACGCGGCGGTCGCCTGGGCGGATGCGCGGCCGGGCGACGCGCCGGTGCTGCTGTGGGGCAGCAGCTATTCGGCCGCCCTGGTGTTTCTGGTCGCCGCCGATCACGCGGACAAGGTCGCGGGCGTGCTCGCATTCTCGCCAGGCGAGTATCTGGGGTCGCCCCGGCTGGTCCGGGATGCGGCGGCACGGGTCAAGGCACCGGTGTTCGTCACCGCGGCAAGCGACGCGGGCGAGCTCCGGGCGGCACGGGACATCGCCGCCGCGGTGCCAGGCGGCGCGACGCTGGCCGAGCCGAAAACCGGCGTGCATGGCAGCTCGACGCTGATCGCCGCGCGCAACGCCGCCGGCGCGCCGGCCAACTGGATGGCGGTCGAACGCTTCCTGGCGTCGATCCGGCGTTAGGCGTCGCGCAGCCGGGTGATCGTCGTGCCCGGCGTGATCACTTCGATATCCGTCCGAAGGTGCAGCAGCCGCACGCCGCGCTCGGCCAGCGCGCGGTCGAGCGCGGGGGCGAAATCGGCGGTGCGGTCGACCGTCTCCGCCCAGCCGCCGAAAGCGCGGGCGAGTGCGGCGAAATCGGGGTTGCGCAATTCGGTGCCGCTGACCCGCGCCGGATAGTCGCGCTCCTGGTGCATGCGGATCGTGCCATAGCCGCCATTGTCGACGACGATGACCAGCAGATCGACGCCATGCTGGACCGCAGTCGCCAGCTCCTGCCCGTTCATCAGGAAATCGCCGTCGCCCGCCACCGCGACGACGGTCTTGTCCGGGCAACGGCGCGCGGCGGCGACGGCGGCGGGCACACCATAGCCCATCGCGCCCGCGGTGGGGGCCAACTGGCTGCCATGGGGGCCGTAGCGCCAATAGCGATGCCACCAGCCGGAGAAATTGCCAGCGCCGTTGCAGATGATGGCGTCCACCGCCGCGATCCTCTCGCGCATCGCCAGCACGCATTGGCCAAGGTCCAGCGTTACACCGTCGCGGGGCGCGGGGGTGGTCCAGTCGAGATAGTCGGCCCGCGCCTGCGCGGCTGACGGGTGCGGTGTCGCAGGCGGCTCGGCGCGCGCCAGCATGTTCGCAGCTTCGAGCACATCGGCACAGATCGCGACATCGGCGCGATAGACGCGGTTCAGCTCCGCCGGATCGGGGTGGATGTGGATCAACGTCTGGCCGGGGTGATCGGGGGTGATCAGCGTGTAGC
>NZ_LSKG01000105.1:0-249 GCF_001557005.1 Sphingomonas sp. CCH15-F11
CGGCTCGTGGCGATCGGCCTTCTCGCCGGCCTCCTGTCAGGGTTCATCGGCATCGGCGGCGGCTTCCTGATTGTGCCCGGCATCATGCTCGGCAGCGGCATGCCCATCCTCAACGCGGTCGGATCGTCGCTGTTTTCGGTGGGAACGTTCGGATCGGCGACAGCCCTCAACTATGCCCTGTCAGGACTCGTGGATTGGCGCGTGGCCGGCTTCTTCATCGCTGGCGGGGTCGCTGGCGGCGTCGCCGGC